>NZ_JBPQTS010000307.1:0-2247 GCF_051386455.1 Streptomyces sp. URMC 124 | reverse complement strand
GGGCAGAGCCCGGGGCCGGGCCGAGGGGAAGGGACCCCGCCCCGGGCCGGTCGGGGACGGATCAGCGGAGGGCCGCCGCGGGGGCCGGGGACCGGCCGTGGTGGCGGCTGATGTTCTTCTCCAGCAGCGTCAGGCACTCGGCGACGCCGATGCTGGACGCGGTGTGCTCGGGCAGCCGTCCGTCCCGGGCCCTGAGCCCGGCCAGCGCCTGGTCCATGGCCGACTGCGCGGCGAAGAGGCAAGGGGTGCTGTAGATCGCCACGTCGACGCCGAGGTCGCTCAGCTCCGGCAGTGACAGCCGGGGTGACTTGCCGCCGGCGATCTGGTTGAACAGCAGCGGCTTGTCGCCGATGACGTCACGGACCTTGCGGATCCAGTCGACGCTGCGGACGCCGTCGACGAGCAGGACGTCCGCGTCGGTGGCGGCCAGGGCCTTGGCGCGGCGCAGGATCTCGTCCTCCTCCGTGGCGTCGGTGCGCGCGACGACGACGAGGTCGCGGCGGGAGGCGAGGACCATGCCGAGCTTGTCGAGGTACTCCTGCAGGGGAAGGATCCGCTTGCCGTCGACGTGACCGCAGCGCCGCGGACGCTGCTGGTCCTCGAGGATGACACCCGAGGCGCCGGCGGCCTCCAGCTGCTGGACGACGTGGCAGGCGGTCTCGGGGTCGACGTAACCGTCGTCGATGTCGACGAGCAGGTGCTGGGCGGGGAAGGCGAGGCGCAGGCGCTGCACGAAGGCGACGATGTCGGGCCAGGCTATGAACCCGATGTCGGGGAGCCCGTAGTGGGAGGCGGCGAATCCGAATCCGGAGACGAACATGCCGTCGTAGTGCTGGGCCGCGACGGAGGCGGAGAACATGTCGAAGATGCCGATGAGCGGGGTGGTGCCGTCCGAGGCAATGGCGTCGCGTAGCCGGGCGGGGTGGTTCACGGTACCCTCCGAGGACATGGGTTGGCGTCGGTTGACCCCGTTGCGGCTGCTTGTCTTTGACGGAGGCCCGCAGCGGCGACGGGTGGCGTGCGCTGACCGGAGGTCCCTGGGGGCGCGCCGTCGCATGGCGCGCCCCCAGGGCCTTTGTGCGGTGGATCCCTGTGTGTGCGGCTGCTCTTGATGTGCCGTCAGGTGACATCGGGAGATTAGGTCAAGAGATAGTCATGCGGCAATATATGCAAGGCAAAGGCGGGCGGCCGGCGATGCATTCACGCCGACACCACGCGCCCCTTCGCGCCTCGTGACCCGCTCCCGACGGAAGTCGCCGCGCAGTTGAAGCAGCCGTTCCGGCTCCGGCGTCGCTCGCGCGCATATGCCGGTGGATCGGCCGGATCTCGTGGGTCCGCCGCCGCACCCCGGACCTTCTTCGGGGTGAGGGTTCCGGGGGACCGCCACTACTGCTTGGTGAGGTTCCTGGCCTCGGCGCGGCCCTTGAGCTCGAGCTGTTCGGCGAGGTCGCGCAGCGCCCGGGCGCCGGCGATCTCCTCGCCGATACGCGGCTCATTGGGGTCCTGCGGGTCGCGGGTGGAGGTGGTGCGCGCGCGGAGCTCGGTGCCGTCGCGCAGTCGGAGGAGGGCGGCGGCCCGGGTGTGGGACTCGTCCTCGTCGAATTCGATTTCTACGTGCCAGCCGGCGACCTGCATGGGGGACACCTCCGCCGTTCGAGCTTCCGGGGCGGCCAATGTAAGCCGCTGCCGCGCCGCCGCCGCGGCCCGCGCGCCCGCGCGTCCGGCAGGTCCACCCGTCCGGCTGCCCGCCCGGCCCCGGCTGCGTGTAACCAGCACGTTTTGCCTGGGGCAAGTAACGCAAGATCAAAGACGTGTGGCCTTGATCACATCGGTCAGGGGTATGGCGCGAAAACGGTCATGTACCGGCGTGCCATTCGTGCTGCGCGAATCCCTTTGTATGTCTGGAAAACGCCCGTCCCGCGCACTCTGACCAGCGCAGACCGAGCGCTTACCGGCGGAAATATCAATTCCCTGTGAACTCTTGACGCCGCCCTTACACGCCTCACACCATTCACGGCATGGAGTCCACCGACAGCCGGCCGAGCACCGAGGCGCATCAGCGCCCCGGCGCCATGCCGTGCCACGGGGCGCACGCGCCCCACGGCAGGCCGGCCCGTCACGCGACGACACCCGGCCGGCGGCGGCCCTTAGAGGGCTGACCTCCCCGCGCCACCTGCAGCGCCCAGGACGAGGACGGAAGCACCGTCCGGCCCCGGGCCCCGCACCCCCACGCCCCCGCCCCCCGGC
>NZ_JBPQTS010000306.1:0-2309 GCF_051386455.1 Streptomyces sp. URMC 124 | reverse complement strand
CAGGGGGTATCTGCTACACTCCGCCGCCCACGTGACCCATGCCATACGCCCGTAAGGGAACCAGTGGAGGGCAGGGCCCGTTGACCCCCTCCTGTCGGCGGGGGTGGCTCGTCCTTCCGGGCGCCGTTTCGGGGCATTCGCCCTGCTTACGATGGTCGGGAGCCGGGGCGTGACCGCCTCGGCTCCCGCATGCCCGGGCGCCCGGGCCCCCTCGCGTCCGGAACATTCAGAACCTTGTAGGAGCCACCCCCATGCGCCGCCTCTCCCGCTCCCTCGGGCTGTCCGCCGCCCTGGCCCTCGCCGGCCTGGCCGTCACCGGATGCGGCGGCGGTGCCGAGGCCGAGGAGAAGCCGGGCCGGAAGGCATCGTCGTCCTCGTCGTCCTCGTCGTCCGCATCGGCGGGCTCGCAGGCCTCGCCGTCCCCGGGCCCCGTGACCCTGACCGAGAAGCCCGCGCCCCCGGCGACGATGCTGCCCGGTGCCGCGCGGACCGTCCGGCCCGAGATCGCCCCGGCCAACGGCGAGAAGGTCGGCGTCGGCCAGCCCATCGCCCTGGTCTTCAAGCAGCAGAAGGTCTCCAAGGAGCTGCGCGCCGACATCGAGGGCCGGTTGAAGGTCTCCACCTCGCCGAAGGTCGCGGGCGCCTGGCACTGGAACGAGACCAAGGGCGACACGCGCGTCCACTTCCGTCCCGAGAAGTACTGGCCCGCAGGGGCCGAGGTCACCCTGGACGCCCGGCTCGCGGGCGTGAAGCTCGCCGAGGGCACGGCCGCCGCCGGGGACCGCACGGTCTCCTTCACCATCGGCGACTCGATGGTCAGCACCGTCGACCTCAAGGCCCGCAAGCTGACCGTCGTCCGCAACGGCAGGACGCTGCGCACGATCCCGGTCAGCGGCGGCGACGAGAGCAAGGGCTTCGGTACCCGCGAGGGCATCAAGACGATCCTGGCCAAGGAGGGCCGGGTCGTCATGGACTCGCTCTCCATCGGCATCCCGCGCAACCACCCCGACGGCTTCTACGGGTCCTACGACTACAGCATGCGCGAGACGATCAGCGGCGAGTACGTGCACGCGGCTCCCGACAACGCCGAGTCGTTCGGCAAGGAGAACGTCAGCCACGGCTGCATCGGCATGTCGACGGAAGACGCCAAGTGGCTCTACGGGCTGAGCCTGAAGGGCGACGTCGTCCAGGTCACCGGCAGCATCAAGCCCAAGCCGATGGACCGCTTCGGCAACGGCTACGGCGACTGGAACATCAGCTGGCAGGAGTGGCTGGAGGGCAGCGCGCTCGGTCTCCGCACAGGGGCCTGACCTCGGTGTCCGTCCCCGGTACCCAGGTTTATCCACAGGGCTGAACGCGTTTCGTCTTCCGTCCGTATGGTTCGGATGACGACCAGGACGGAACGGAGAGGCGGCGGACGCCATGGCCTTCATCGGGCGCGGAAAACAGGGGGAGAGCGCGCAGTACGCACTGCTGCCGCTGCGCATCTTCCTCGGCATCACCTTCATCTACGCGGGGCTCGACAAGATCACTGACTCCGGTTTCCTGGCGGACACCGGCCCCGGCTCGATCGGCGAGCTGATGCGTACGGTCCGCGGCTCGTCCGCCGTCCCGGACCTGGTCGACCTGGCCCTGAAGGACCCCGAGGGCTTCGGCTATGCCATAGGTCTCGGCGAGTTCGCGGTGGGCATAGGCACGCTCTTCGGCATATTCGCCCGCGTCGCCGCGGCGGGCGGCGCGCTCATCTCGCTCAGCCTCTGGCTGACGGTCAGCTGGCAGACCACGCCCTACTACTACGGCAACGACCTGATCTACCTGATGGCGTGGCTGCCGCTGGTGGTGGCGGGAGCGCCGGTGTGGTCGGTGGACGCGGGGCCGCTCCGGACGGCCCGCAAGCCCGCGCGCAAACCGCGGGCCAAGGCGCCCGGAAGGCCTTCCGGAAGGTCGTCCGGAAGGTCGTCCGGGAAAACGTCGGCCAAGTCGCCCGCCAAGCCACCGGCCAAGCCGGCCGCCAAGTCGCCTGCCAAGCCGGCCGCGAAACCGGCCGCCAAGCCCACGGGCAAGGCCACGCCCAAACCGACGCCCAAGTCCACGGTCAAGCCTGCCGCCAAGCCCGCAGCCAAACCTGCCGCCAAGCCGTCCGGCAAGCCGCAGCGGGGCCCGGGTGGCACCGGGCGGCGGTAGGCGATCGGCCGGGCAGGCGTACGGGGGCCGCCAGCCCGGGATGGCCGCCACCTCCGCGCCCCACGCCCGTCGGGGGCGTCCCGGCGCCGCGGCGAGCGGCTACCGCTCCCGCCCCGCCCCCCGCC
>NZ_JBPQTS010000305.1:0-2396 GCF_051386455.1 Streptomyces sp. URMC 124 | reverse complement strand
CTCGTCATGACCAACGGACACTGCCTGGAGACCGGCATGCCGGGCCCCGGCGACGTCATCACCGACCGGCCGTCGACCCGGACGTTCAGCCTGCTGGGCTCCACCGCGAACAAGGTCGCCACGCTGCGCGCGACCAAGGTCTCGTACGCCACGATGACCGACACCGACGTCACGCTGTACGAGCTGAACACAACCTACGCACAGATCAAGCAGCGCTACGGCATCAACGCGCTCAGCCTCTCGGCGGACCACCCGGTGAGCGGTACGCCGATCAAGGTCGTCTCCGGGTTCTGGAAGCGGATCTACAGCTGCAACGTCGACGGCTTCGTCTACCGCCTGCGCGAGAGCGACTGGACCTGGAAGGACTCGCTCCGCTACACCCCGTCGTGCAACACGATAGGGGGCACGTCCGGGTCGCCGGTGATCGACACGAACACCGGAAAGGTCATCGCGATCAACAACACGGGCAACGAGAGCGGCGAGCGCTGCACGATGAACAACCCGTGCGAGGTCGACGAGAACGGCCAGGTCACCGTGCGGAAGGGCATCAACTACGCCCAGGAGACGTACGGCATAGCCAAGTGCATCGGGATCGGGAACAAGGTGGACCTGAGCCTGCCGGGCTGTGAGCTGCCGAAGCCGTAAGGGCCGGCACCACCGCCGAGCAGCCGGGCGGGCCCGAGGTCGCGGGGGCCCGCCCGGCAGCGTCCGTGCCGGCGCCTGGGGCGGCGTCTACGGCAGCGCCTGTGCCGGTGTCTACGGCAGCGCGTCTACGGCAGCGGCTACGGCAGCCCGTGGACGTGCGGCCCCACCGCCCCCGACCAGGCGTTGCCGGCCGCCGCGTCCCAGTTCGTCGACCAGGTCATCGCCCCGCGGATCCCGGGATAGGTCTTCGACGGCTTGAAGGTGCCGCACCCCGTGCCCTTCGCCAGGCAGTCCAGGGCGTTGTTGACGACGGACGCGGGCACGTAGCCGCCGCCCGCCGCGCGCGGAGAGGCCGGCAGGCCCAGGCCGACCTGGGAGGGGTCGAGTCCGCCTTCGAGCTGGATGCAGGCGAGGGCGGTGAGGAAGTCGACGGTGCCCTGCGCGTAGACCTTCCCGTCGCAGCCGTTCATCGACCCGCTGTTGTAGTACTGCATGTTGACGACGGTCAGGATGTCCTTGATGTTGAGCGCCGTGCGGAAGTAGCCCGCCGACGTGGACTGCATGTCGATGGTCTGCGGGGCCATGGTGATGACGAGCTTGCTGCCCGCCTTCGCCGAGAGCGCGCGCAGCGCCTGCGTCATGTAGGTGGGGTTGAGCCCGTTCTCGAGGTCGATGTCGACGCCGTCGAACCCGTACTTCTGCATGAGGGCGTAGACGCTGTCCGCGAAACGGGCGGCGGAGGCCGCGTCGTTGACGGTGACCGTGCCGCGCTCGCCGCCGATGGAGATGATGACGCGTTTGCCGGCCGCCTGCTTGGCGGCGATGTCGGCCTTGAACTGCGCCTCGGAGTAGTTCAGCGCGGGATCGAGGTGGAAGTCGACCGCGCCGGGAGTCGCCGTCGCGTCGGCGAAGGCGACGGCGATGATGTCGTACTGGCTCTGCACGTCGCTGATCTTCTGGACGGTGGCGCCGTTGTCGAAGTTCTGCCAGTAGCCGGTGACGAGGTGCTTGGGCAGGGCGGGCCCCGGCCCGGGCCCCGGATCGCCGCCGCCGGGACTCGTCGTGACCGTCACCTCGCCCGACTTCACCGACTCGCCCGCCGCGTTGGTGGCGGTGACCTGGAACCGGTACGAGGTGGAGGCCGCGAGCCCGCCGACCGTCACCGAAGTCCCGTCGGCGGAAGCGGCCTTGGTGCCGTCCCGGTAGACGTTGTACCCCGTGGCACCGGCGACGGCATCCCAGGACAGCGCCACGGAGGTGTCCGTCACGGCCCCGGCCTTGAGCCCGCCCGGAGCACCCGGCACGGGCTCACCGGGCTCACCGCCGGGCCCGGTGAGCGTGATGTCGTCGGCGAAGTAGGCGGGCTGCCCGTACCAGCCGTGGGTGTAGACGGTGACGGAGGTGGTGGAGGGCCCTGTGGTGAAGGAGGTGGACAACTGCTGCCAGGAGGCGGCGGACGGCGTCCACGTCGAAACGTCGGTGGTGCCGGTCCCGCTCGCGCCGAGGTACACGTAGGAGCCCTGCACCCAGGCGGCAAGCGTGTACGACGAATTGGGCCGCACGCTGACGACCTGCGCACACCGGGCGTTGTCGCCCCCGGCAGGCACGGCCTTGAGGGCGCCGCTCCCGGAATGCACGGGCGAGCCGACGACAGCCCCGCTGCCCCCGGAACAGGACCACCCGCCGAGCCCGGCCTCGAAGCCGGGGTTCTTGGTGAGGTTGCCTTCGGTGGCGGTGGCGGTGGCGGTGGC
>NZ_JBPQTS010000304.1:0-2528 GCF_051386455.1 Streptomyces sp. URMC 124 | reverse complement strand
GGCGGGGTTCTCGGGTGGGGAAGAGCATGGCGGGGCCTCCGGGTGTCGGCAGCGGGACGGCTGGGTTTTGCGGCCGGGTTTTACGGCCAACGGTTGGCCGGGCCTCCCGATTCCCCGCCCGCGACGGCCATCGCCCGGTACGCCGTGTACGCCGCGACCGGATCCGCCGCGTACGACCACGGCACCGCGCCGATGTGGCCGTCGACGCGGTGCAGCTGCTCCAGGGCCTCCGGATAGCGCTCGGCGTTGACCAGGAACCACACCAGCAGGTGGCGGACGTGCGGCAGCACGGGGTGGTCGGAGGGGGCGTGAGCCACCGCGTACTGCGCGGCCTGGACCGCCCGGGTGATCACCTCGCTGCGGTAGAGGCCCTGGACCAGATTGACGTCCGGCAGGTGGTCGTGGACGGCGAACAGCGGCAGGGCGGGCAGCAGGCTGCCCTTCGGCGCGCCCGCGGCGGCCCGCTGCGCGAAGGCGTCGGCCTTCTCGCGGGAGCCGTGCCACTTCGCGCTCCAGTAGCGCAGCGCGGACAGGTGCGCCCCCATGTGCTGGGGGGCGCGGGCGACGACCCGCTCCCACACCGACTGGAACTCCGCCTCGCCCGCGCCCGTGCCGCGCGCCACGCCCAGCTCGACGATCAGCGGCACCACATCCTGCGGGGCCAGCCGGGCGGCCTCCTCGCAGACCGTGCGGGCCTCCTCCAGGATCATGCGGTAGTCCTCGGAGGAGGGGCCGCGCAGCGCCTGCTGGACGAGGAACTCGGCCTGCACGGCCGCGCCGCCCGCGTCCTCGGGGGCCACGACGCGCCAGTGCCGCAGCCACATCCCGCCCGTGCCCGGCGCCTCGGCGAGCTCGCGGACCGCCGCGCCCGCCAGGGTCTGCACGCGCTGCCAGCGCTGCTCGGGGTCGGGGGTGCGCGAGAGGAGCTCGGCGGCCGGCTTCCAGTCCTGGGTGCGGCGGGCCTCCTCGACGGCGGACAGCAGCTCGGGGTCGGGCCCGGGCAGGCGGACGTCGAGCTGCTCGGGCGGCAGGAAGCCGTACGACTCGGCCGTCGTGCCGGGGGCGGCGGTCAGCCCCGCGCGCGCCCGCCTGCGGCGCAGCGCCGGCCCGGCGAGGACGGCGCAGATCGCGACGACGGCCAGCAGGATGAGCAGAAACTCCATGAGCGGTCCTGAACGTGGGTGGGGCAGCGTAGTGCTACGAGTAGGGCTGTGTGAGGAACAACGCGCGAGCTCCGCGGATCGTTCATGCTCCGGTTACAAGTGAACACGGGTGTTCGGGTGCGCGGGGTACTAGGCTCGGGAAAATGAGCGATCAGCATGCATTCGAGACCCTCGCCATTCACGCCGGGCAGGAGCCGGACCCGCTGACCGGGGCTGTCGTGCCGCCGATCTACCAGGTGTCCACCTACAAGCAGGACGGCGTCGGCGGCCTGCGCGGCGGTTACGAGTACAGCCGCAGCGCCAACCCCACCCGTACCGCTCTGGAGGAGAACCTGGCGGCGCTGGAGGGCGGCGTCCGCGGACTCGCCTTCGCTTCCGGCCTGGCCGCCGAGGACACCCTGCTGCGTACGCTCCTGGCGCCCGGTGACCACGTGGTCATCCCGAACGACGCCTACGGCGGCACGTTCCGCCTGTTCGCCAAGGTGATCAGCCGCTGGGGCGTGGAGTGGTCGGTCGCCGACACCTCCGACCCGGCCGCCGTGCGCGCCGCCCTGCGCCCCTCGACCAAGGTCATCTGGGTCGAGACCCCGTCGAACCCGCTGCTGGGCATCAGCGACATCGCCGCCCTCGCCGAGGTCGCGCGCTCGGCCGGTGTCCGCCTGGTCATCGACAACACCTTCGCCAGCCCGTACCTGCAGCAGCCGCTCGCGCTCGGCGCGGACGTCGTCGTGCACTCCACCACCAAGTACATGGGCGGTCACTCCGACGTCGTGGGCGGCGCGCTGGTCACCGCGGACGCGGCCCTGGCGGAGGAGCTGGCCTACCACCAGAACGCGATGGGCGCCGTCGCCGGCCCCTTCGACTCCTGGCTGACGCTGCGCGGCATCAAGACCCTGGCCGTGCGCATGGACCGGCACAGCGCCAACGCCGAGCGCGTGGCCGAGCTGCTCGTCTCCCACCCCAAGGTCACCCAGGTCTACTACCCAGGCCTGCCCGAGCACCCGCTGCACGAGGTCGCCGCCAAGCAGATGAAGGCCTTCGGCGGCATGGTGTCCTTCCGCGTCGAGGGCGGCCAGGAAGCGGCCGTGGAGATCTGCAACCGCACCGAGGTGTTCACCCTCGGCGAGTCCCTCGGCGGCGTCGAGTCGCTGATCGAGCACCCGGGCCTGATGACGCACGCGTCGACCGCCGGCTCCCAGCTGGAGGTCCCCGCGGACCTGGTGCGCCTGTCCGTGGGCATCGAGTCCGTCGACGACCTGCTCGCCGACCTCACGCAGGCGCTGGGCTGAGACCCGGGATCCCTCACCCGGGATCCCCGCCGCTCTTTCCGCTCTCACTGCGCCGGGCGGGCCGGTTCTTCCGGCC
>NZ_JBPQTS010000303.1:0-2600 GCF_051386455.1 Streptomyces sp. URMC 124 | reverse complement strand
CCCCCCCCCCCCCCCCCCCCCCCCCCCCCCCCCCCCCCCCCCCCCCCCCCCCCCCCCCCGCGCGATATCGCGGCTCCCGAACCGGGCCGGGGGAATGCGCTGCGGTCGGTCGAGCTCTGGGTGTGCTGTGGGTGTGCTGGATGTTTTCCAAGATGTGCGTGAAGTGCCGCGCACGTGCTGCGGCGTTGCCCTGCGGGTGGTGCGACATGCTGCGTTGCGCTGTTCTCCAGGCGGTCAGCGAGCTCGGCCGCGCCGGCTCACGACGCTCCGGCCCGGGCCATCACGGCCGTCCCCTGGGCCACCTGCTGCCCGGACGCCGTGCCCCTGACCGACGTGCGCCGCCCCGAGCCGCCGGCGCCGTGGGCGCCCGCCCCGGGACCGGCCGCCGCCGGTGCTCGCCGCGGCTGCGCCGCGACGCCGTTCTGCACGTCCATCACGGCGTGCGCCACGAGCCCGCCCATCGGGTCGTGCCTGATCAGATCCCGCAGCCGGGAGCGGGAGGACCGCCCCTCGTTGCCCGGGTAGAGGTGCTTGCCGAGACCCACCGCGTGGGCCAGGGCGGCGAGCGCCGCGGTCCGCGGGTCCGGCGGGACGCCGGTGCGGATCGCGCTGTCCAGCCGGGCCCTGATCTCCCGGCTGATCGCGGTGTCCGTCGCCTGGTAGCGCGTCGTCGGCAGCACCCCGCACATCTGGCCCGCCACGGCATGCACCATGCCGCACCGCTCCAGGTGTGTGAGGTACGTCTGGCGCAGCCCCAGCCGGGGCCCGCCGATCCAGTGGACGGCGCGGACCGGACTGCCGCGGCGGCGCAGCAGTTCGAGCGCGGTGTCCAGCGTCGGATCTCCTGTCGGCCGCGGCATCACCACGGCGATACGATCCCCGTCTGGGGCTATCCGTCCAGCCAGAGCCAGCTCCACTAGCTGTGCCCCGGCGAGACCCAGGTCGAGCGACTGCGGCTGCGCCGTGGTTCCCGTGGCCGGGTCCAAAGCGAGCAGCAGAAGCTCCTCCGGAATTGTTCTGCGGCTCCTGCCCATCCATGCCTCCCCGCGTGGATGACTGACAGGGTGACCCCTCTCACATTGGTCTGTCGAGAGTGCGTGGTGGCTTCGGGTGGGAACCGGTAGGTATGTCGTCTCGTCTAGCACGACGGTGAGGCCGGTCGATCCCTTCTGGCGGTGCGGTTGCGCGGTGACGGGGCTGCGACACAGGACACTGGTAAGCGTTTGAGAAGGTTCGGGCTGCGGGGTGCGGAGCACCCCGCGGTGGCGTATCGCGTGGGAATTTCGAGGAGGCATCGGTGGCGGGCGAGTCCCCCGGCAAGTCGGAGCAGCGGAAGTCGTCGGGGGAGACGACTGGCGGCGAGCACGACCCGCGACTCGGGGTTTTCCGGGAAACCTCCGGAAAGCCGTCCGGGAAAGCTGACGCGCCCGAGAGCGCGGATGCCGCGGATGCCGCCGAAGGCGGCCGTGAAGAAGTGTCCCCGGCGTCCGGTGAGGCCGATGCGGATGCAAAGGCCGAGACCTCTGCGGAGGGCTCGGTGAAGGACTCGGCGAAGGCCGGTCCTTCTGCGGGTCCCTCCGCGGGTCCTTCCGCCGGCGCCTCCGCTGGTCCTTCCGCCGGGCGTGACGCCCGCCTGAAGGCCGCCGTGGCGGCATGGGTGGCCGGCACGGATGAGGACGAGGACGAGGCGGGGGAAGGCTCCGAGGCGAAGCCCGCAGCCTCCGGCGAGGGCGAGGACGCGAAGGCCTCGCGCGAGGGCGCCTCCTCGAAGGCCCCTGCCGCCGGGCGGCCCGCGAGCGGTTCGCCGTCCGGCAAGGCGGCGAGCGAGGACTCCGCGCCCGTCGACCGGGAGACGGCCGTTTTCGGCACGCTCCGGCCGAAGGCCGGCACGAAGCCCGCATCCGGCGAGGACAAGGACACGTCCTCGGAGGACAAGGACACGTCCTCGCCGCGTGACGGCGCCGCCTCGAAGCCCGAGGGCTCCGCGCCTGCCGACCAGGCGACCGCCGTCTTCCGTACCGTCCGGCCGAAGGCCGGCGCCCCCGCCGCCGGCGGCAAGGACGCCGAGCGGTCCGCGAACGGTGCCCCGTCCGGCAAGGACAAGGCCGAGGGCGCGGACGAGCCCAAGGCCAAGGCCAAGGGCGGCGAGGGCTCCGCGCCCGTCGACCAGGCGACCGCCGTCTTCCGTACCGTCCGGCCCAAGGCCGGCGCTCCCGCCGCCGGCGGCAAGGCGCCCGAGTCCGACAGCCAGGCGACCGCCCTGCTCAAGGCTCCCGCCGTCGACGCGCCCGCCCGCAAGGACGGCGCCGCCAAGGACGGTGCTGCCAAGGGTGGTGCCGCCAAGAAGGACGGTGCTGCCAAGGGCGGGGACTCCGACTCCGAGCGCACCAGCCAGTTCGTGCCGCTGAAGTCACTCGAAGACGCCGCCGCCAAGCCGGCCGCGCCCGCCAAGGACGGCGCCAAGGCTCCGGCCAAGGCCGCCCCCGCGCAGGGCCCCGCGAAGGCCCCGGCCAAGGCTCCGGCCAAGGCCGCACCCAAGGTCCCCGCGCCCGCGCCCGCCCCCGCCACCGGCCCCCGGATCGACGCGGAGGGCCTCGCCG
>NZ_JBPQTS010000302.1:0-2629 GCF_051386455.1 Streptomyces sp. URMC 124 | reverse complement strand
GTACTGCCGCGACGGGTGCGGGGGTCGCGCTCGTGGGGGCGGTGGGTGCCGGGTCGGCCGAGGCGCGGGAGGTGGATGCGGGTGCGTCGGCCGGCGGCCGGGGGAAGCGGAAGTATTCCTTCACCGTGATGGGGACGACGGACCTGCACGGGAACGTCTTCAACTGGGACTATTTCACGGATGCCGAGTTCGATGACAAGGCGCACAATGACGTGGGTCTGGCGAAGATCTCGACGCTGGTGAATCAGGTGCGGGCGGAGAAGGGGCGCCGCAACACGCTGCTGATCGACGCGGGTGACACGATTCAGGGCACTCAGCTGTCGTATTACTACGCCAAGGTGGATCCGATCACCAAGGCGCACGGTCCGGTGCATCCGATGGCGCAGGCGATGAATGCCATCGGGTACGACGCCGCGGCGCTGGGGAATCACGAGTTCAATTACGGGATTCCGGTGCTGCGGAAGTTCGAGGAGCAGTGCGACTTCCCGCTGCTGGGGGCGAATGCGCTCGATGCGAAGACGCTGCGGCCGGCTTTCGCGCCGTATGTGATGAAGCGGGTGTGCACGCCGTTCGGGCGTGATGTGAAGGTGGCGATCCTGGGGCTGACGAATCCGGGTATCGCGATCTGGGACAAGGCGAATGTCCAGGGGAAGATGGTGTTCCCGGGTCTGGAGGAGCAGGCGGCGAAGTGGGTGCCGCGGCTGCGTTCGATGGGGGCGGACGTGGTGATCGTCTCGGCGCACTCGGGTTCGAGCGGGACGTCTTCGTACGGTGATCAGCTGCCGCACATCGAGAACGCGGCGGCGCTGGTGGCGGAGCAGGTGCCGGGGATCGACGCGATCCTGGTGGGGCATGCGCACACGGAGATCCCGGAGTACCGGGTGGCGAACAAGAAGACGGGCAAGCAGGTGGTGCTGTCCGAGCCGCTGAAGTGGGGTCAGCGGCTGACGCTCTTCGACTTCGGCCTGGTGTGGGAGCGGGGTCGCTGGCAGGTGGAGTCGGTGTCGGCGAAGGTGCTGAACTCGAATACGGTGCCGGAGGACAAGAAGATCACGCGGCTGCTGCGCGACGAGCACGAGAAGGTCGTGGCGTATGTGAATCAGGTGATCGGTACGTCGACGGCGGCGATGAGCGCCGCGGAGGCGGCGTACAAGGACACGGCGATCATCGACTTCATCAACCATGTGCAGAAGGAGACGGTGAGGGCGGCGCTGGCCGGGACGGCTCATGCGGCGCTTCCGGTGCTGTCGCAGGCGTCGTGCTTCTCGCGGACGGCGGCGGTGCCGGCGGGGAAGGTGACGATCCGCGAGGTGGCGGGGCTGTATCCGTTCGAGAACACGCTGGAGGCGCGGGTGATGACGGGTGCGCAGCTGCGGGAGTATCTGGAGTTCTCGGCGCGGTATTTCGTGCGGACAGCTGCGGGTGTGCCGGTGGATCCGGCGAAGCTGACGAATGCGGAGAGCATTCCGGATTACAACTATGACGCGGTCAGCGGCCTCTCGTACGAGATCGACATCGCGAAGGCGCCGGGGTCGCGGGTCGCGAAGCTGATGTTCGACGGGAAGCCGCTGGATGACGCGGCGCAGTTTGTGCTGGCGGTGAACAATTACCGGGCGAGTGGCGGGGGGAATTTCCCGCATGTGGCTCGGGCGAAGCAGGTGTGGGCGAACTCGGAGGAGATTCGTAACACGATCATTTCTTGGGTGAAGGCGCAGGGGACGATCGATGTGGCGAAGTTCGGTTCAGTGGACTGGAAGCTGACGCGGGATGGTGCGCCGGTCTTCTGATGTGGTGGTGCGGGGTCGTGGCTGAGGCCGTGGCTCCAGGCCGAAGGTGGTGAAGGCGGTCCGCTCCGGGAGGGGGTAGGCCGCCTTTTCCGTGATGGCGTTGAGGATGGTGGCGCTGCGCCAGGCGGCGAGGCCGAGGTCGGGGGTGCCGATGCCGTGGGTGTGGCGTTCGGCGTTCTGGACGTGGATGGCGCCGCGGACGAGGGGGTCGAGGACGAGGCGGTGGTTCTCGTCGATGCGGGGGCGTTCGTTGTGGTCGCGGCGGATGTAGGGGTCGAGGGCGGCGAGGAGGGTGTCGACGGGGCGTTCGCGGTAGCCGGTGGCGAGGACGACGGCGTCGGTGGTGATGCGGGAGCGGGTGCCTTGCTGGGCGTGTTCGAGGTGGAGTTCGACGCGGGTGGTGCCGACGCGGCCGGCGGTGCGGACGAAGACGCCGGGGGTGAGGACGGTGTCGGGCCAGCCGCCGTGGAGGCTGCGGCGGTAGAGCTCGTCGTGGATGTCGGCGAGGGTGTCGGCGGCGATGCCCTTGTGGAGCTGCCATTGCTGGGGGAGGAGTTGGTTGCGGACGGCTTCGGGGAGGGCGTGGAAGTAGCGGGTGTAGTCGGGGGTGAATTGTTCGAGGCCGAGTTTGCTGTATTCCATGGGGGCGAAGGCGGGGGTGCGGGCGAGCCAGTGGAGTTTTTCGCGGCCGGCGGGGCGGTTGCGGAGGAGGTCGAGGAAGACTTCGGCGCCGGATTGGCCTGAGCCGATGACGGTGATGTGTTCGGCGGCGAGGATGCGCTCGCGGTGGTCGAGGTAGTCGGCGGAGTGGATGACGGGGACGGCGGGGGCGTCGACGAGGG
>NZ_JBPQTS010000301.1:0-2648 GCF_051386455.1 Streptomyces sp. URMC 124 | reverse complement strand
GTGCCACCGGCGGGGCGGGGGCGGGCGGCGCGGACGGCGCCGGGTCCGCGGCCCGCCCGGCCGCCGCCGTGGTCGTGGTGCGGTCCGCCGCGTCGTCCCAGGGGCCGGGCGCGGGGGTACGGTGCTGCTCCGCCGCGGACAGGGAGGCGGTCTCCGCCTCGGCCGCGGGCTCGCGCAGGATCTGCTCGGCCAGGTCGGCCGGGGGCCGCACGGCGGGGTCCTTCGCGAGCAGCGTCTCGATGAGCCGGGTGAGGGCGCCCGCACGGCGCGGCGGCTCCAGGGGGTCCATGGCGATCGCGTAGGCCGTCTCGACCGCCGTGTCCTTGCGGAACGGCGGGCGGCCCTCCAGTGCCTGGTACAGCGTCGCGCCGAGCGCCCACAGGTCGGAGGCCGGGCCGGGCTTGGCGCCCTTGACGCGCTCGGGCGCGATGTAGTCGATCGAGCCGACCATCTCGCCGGTCTTGGTGAGGGTGGAGGTGCCGGTGGACTGGGCGATGCCGAAGTCGGTGAGGACGACGCGGCCGTCGTGGCCGAGCAGGACGTTGCCCGGCTTCACGTCGCGGTGCAGCACCCCGGCCGCGTGGGCGGCGCGCAGAGCCGCGATCATGCCGCGCCCGATGCGGGCGGCCTCGTCCGGAGTGACGGTCCCGTGCTTGAGGACGTCGCCGAGCGTCCTGGAGGGCACGTACTCCATGACGATGCACGGCAGGCCCCGGTCGTCGACCACGTCGTGGACCACGACCACATTGGGGTGGTTGATCCGGGCGGCGCTGCGGGCCTCGCGGCGGGTGCGCTCGTAGAGCGTGGCGAGCTCGTCGTCGTCCAGGTAGGGCGAGACGTGGAGCTGCTTCAGTGCCACCTGACGGTCCAGCAGCTCGTCCTGGGCGCGCCAGACCGTGCCCATCCCGCCGCGGCCTATCCGGTCGAGGAGGCGATACCGCCCGGCGACCAGCCGACCGGTGTCCGGCCCCGGCCCGGACACCGCCTGTCCGGACACTGACCCATCCACCCCGAAGCCCTCCGGTTCCCCTGCTGTGCTGTGTCGCGACACGATATACGGCACCTTCTCAGGGGCGATCTCAGGGAACGGCCAGGGTTGCCGGGTGTGCCACAAGCGCGTTCCGATTGACACCATGTCCATATGACCGACACACCCAACACCCAGGACGCGCATCAGGCGGGTCCGGTTCACGGTGATCCGCAGGATGCCCGGCCGCCGCTGCGGCGCAGCCGTGAGCACAAGGTGGTGTCCGGCGTGTGCGGCGGCCTCGGCCGCTTCTTCGACGTCGATCCGGTGATCTTCCGGGTGGTGCTCGGCGTGCTGTCGGTGTCCGGTGGCCTGGGTCTGATCCTCTACGGCTTCGCCTGGCTGCTGATCCCCCTGGAGGGCGAGGAGGACAACGAGGCCCGGCGGATGCTCTCGGGCCGTGTCGAGGGCCCGGCGCTGACGGCGGTGCTGTGCGCGCTGGTGGGCTGCGGCCTGTTCCTGTCGATGCTCAACAACAGCGCGGTGATGTCGTTCGCGCTGATGCTGACCATAGTGATGGCCGGTGCGGCCTACTGGTCCCACCACCGGCACGAGCCCGAGGCCGAGGCGTCCCCCGACGCGGCCCAGAGGACGCAGAAGGCGCAGAAGACGGCGGCTCCCCCGCCCGAGACGTTGGCCCCGCCCGCCCCCGGCGGCCCCTCCTGGTGGCGCGACCCGATCATCAAGGACGGCACGACGGGCCCGATGGGCGCCGAGACCGGCTATCTGTGGGGCCCGGACGACGCCCCGCAGGACGAGCGCGAGCACGCCCCCGTCCGCCCCCGCCCGGCCCGCGCCGGTACGCCGCTCGGCGGCTGGACGTTCCTGGCGGCCGTCGTCGCCTTCTGCCTCGGCGCCGGCCTCACCTGGCGCCACCACCCGCTCGGCACCTGCCTGGAGACCGGCCTGGCCTGCGCCCTCGCCGTCTTCGGCCTCGGCATCGCCGTCAGCTCCCGCTACGGGCGCACCGGCGGCGGCACGGTCGTCGCCGCCGTCCTGACGGCCGCCCTGCTGGCGGGCGCGGCCGCCCTGCCCAAGTCGGTCTCCACCGAGTGGACGCACACCACCTGGCGCCCGGACACCGCCGCCGCGGTGCGCGGGGACTACCGCGTGGGCAGCGGCGTGGGCGTCCTCGACCTCACGGGCCTGTCCTGGCGGGGCGCGGGCGCCCCCGTCGCCACCCGCGCCGAGGTGGGCGCGGGCCGGCTCAAGCTGGTCCTCCCCGAGGACGTCACGGCGCGGATCACCCTGGACGTGGGCGTCGGCGACATCCGCCTGCCCGGCGAAGCGCGCGACGACGTCGACGTCCGGCCGGGCCAGAAGAAGCGGATGACGCTGGAGCCCCCGGCCGGGAAGCCGTCCCGCGGAACGCTGGAGATCCTGCTCAAGGTCGGTATCGGTCAGGTGGAGGTGGACCGTGCGTCGTCATGACTTCGAGCCGGGCAAGCTGGTCGTCGGGCTGGTGCTGCTGGGGTGCGCCGCCGCGTATCTGGGGGCGGCCCGGGGTGATCTGCACTTCCCTTCGTACGCGCTGCTGCCGGTGCTGGGAGCGGGGTTCTGCCTGGCGGGCGTGGTGTCGTCCGTGGCCTTCGCCGTCCGGCGGAGGCCGTCTCTTATACAC
>NZ_JBPQTS010000300.1:0-2649 GCF_051386455.1 Streptomyces sp. URMC 124 | reverse complement strand
GGGTCTCAGCCGCTCCTCTGCGGGGGCAGGGGCCCGGGGCCCGCCGCCGCACGGTCCAGCAGGCCCGTCCGCGCGGCGAGGGCAGCCGCTTCCAGGCGGGAGCCCACGCCCAGCTTCATCAGCACCCGCTGGACGTGCGTCCGCGCCGTGCTCGGCGCTATGCCCATGCCTGCCGCGATCAGGCGGGTGTCCTCGCCCTCGGCGACCCGGACGAGCACCTCCACCTCCCGCGGGGTGAGGAGCTGCAGCAGCCGGGCGCCCTCGTCGTCCGGCTGGGCGGCGGGGTTGAGGAGCTCCGTGAACGCCCCTTGCAGGAGCTGGGGATCGACCGCGGCCTCGCCCGCCCGGGCCTTCATCATGGCGCGCTCGACGCCTTCGATCCGCTCGTTGTGCCGGACGTAGCCCGAGGCGCCCGCGGCGAAGGCCGCGGCGATGCCGAGCGGGCTCGGCACGGGTCCGAGGACCACGACCGCCACCTGCGGCCGGTCGCGCTTGATGCGCACGATCGGCTCGAAGACGCCCGGCTCGGCCGGGGTGGCGGTGCCCAGCAGGCACACTTCGGGCGCGCGGCTCACCACCAGGTCGGCGGCGCCCGCGCTGGGCGCGGCCGCGGCCAGGACGCGGTGCCCGCGCAGTTTCAGGGCCGAGGCGAGCGCCTCGGCCAGCAGTCGGTGATCATCGACCACCATGAGCCGCACGCCCATGCGCTTGCCCCCTGTCGCCCCGCGTACGTCTCTACGTCTCCTTGTCGACCCCTCGACCCCGGAAGCTACACGCTTGTTCGACGTTGCGCGCCCCTTACCGGTGAGAAGTCCCCCGGAATGCCGAAATCCCTGCCAATCACGTGTACTTCGAGACTGAAACGGATCGTTCAGGCACGGCAGCGCGACGGGCAGGGATACGACGTCAATTGTGCTTGATCACGGCGCCAAGCGGTCGGAAACCGCTGTACGGACGGCGCCGTGATCATGTGGTGTCAAGCGTGGGCGTCAGCTTCGCGCGTCAGCTCTCACCGAAGATCATCATGGTGTACTGCTTGCCGAGCCCGGCCGAGGTGCGGTGGGCGTAGTTCGTGCCGAGGAAGAGCCGGCCCTCGGCCCACAGGCCCTGCTGGAAGTCGGGCGAGAGCTCGCGCTCCGGCCGGGACGTCTCGTCGGCGTTCTTCAGCAGCACGTCGCCCTTGTACGTCTTGGGGTCGATGCGCAGCACCTTGCCGCCCGCGTTGTACGTCGGGATCTGGTACGCGATCGGGTAGCCGTCCTTGTCGACGCCGAGGGGCACCAGGCTGGAGCCGGGCGTGCCGTCCGTCTTGCCCTTGGTCTGGCCGGTGGACAGGTCGAAGGCGACGATCTCGTTCACGCGGCCGACCTGGTTCGGGTCGCCCGAGGAGTGGTCCTCGGTCGGCATGTAGAGCGTGTCCTTGGTGATGACCATCTTGGTGCAGCCCTCGACCTCGGTCGCCGGGCAGCGCGGCTCGTACTTGCCGTTGTCCGTGGAGATCTTGCTGCGGAGCTTGCCCTCGGCGGCGCTGTCGTCGATCACGAAGAAGTCGGACGCGCCGTTGCCCTTGCTGCCGCCCGCGTTGACGCCGACGACCAGCGGGTCGGTGGAGGCGATGTGCGGCCAGGAGAGGCCGGGCGGCAGCTTGTACTTGGAGACCGGCTTGCCGGACTTGGGGTCGAGCGTCTGGATCTCGACGGTACCGCGCTCGATGTCACCGCAGCGGCGCACGGCGACGAGCTTCTTGCCGCCGCCGTAGCCGCCGTCGCGGCAGTCGTCGCCGTCGGCCTTGGGCGCCCACAGCTCCTTGCCCTCCGCCAGCGACCAGGCGGCTCCGCCGCTGATGCCGCCCGCGGCGACCGTGCCGCCGCCGATGGTGACCTCGGAGAAGCTCACGTCGCGGTCACCGGACTTGACGGACTTCTGCCAGAGCTTGCTGCCCTTGTTGACGTCGAAGGCGATGACCTGGGTGCAGGGGCCGCCGTACTTCTTCTCCGCGCTGGGCTTGCCGTCGCTGACCAGGACGACGGCCTTGCCGTCCTCCGTGGCCTGCGGGTTGGCCCAGCAGACGGCGCCGTCGAGCGGGAGCTCCCACTTCTTGCCGCCGGACAGGCCGTAGCCGACGATCTTGTAGACGTCGGTCTTGGCGACCGCCTGGTCGGTGGCCCACATGCCCTTCATGTTGACCATGTCGTCGACTTTTTCCTGCTCGACGTTGAAGAGCAGTTTGCCGTCGCCGGTCTTGGGCTTCTCGCCGCCGTTGCCGCCCTTGCCACCCTTGTTGCCGGTGCCGCCGGTCTGGCCGTTGCTGGAGACGTTGGGCTTGTCGTCGTCGCCGCTGCCGCTGGTGGCGAACCAGATGCCGCCGCCGGCGAGGACGAGGACCGCGGCCACGGCGCCGGCGATGATCGCCATGCGCTTCTTCTTCGCGGCGTCACCACCGCCGTTGCCGCCGGGCGCGCCGGGGTACTGGCCGGGCGCGCCGTACGGGCCGGGCTGCTGCGGGTACGCGTTGTACTGCGGGTAGCCCTGAGCGGGCTGACCGGCGGGCGGCTGGCCCGGGCCGGGGTAGCCGTAGCCGCCGGCGGGCGGGGGCGCCTGCGGGTAGCCGTAGCCGGGCTGCCCCGCGGGGGGCGGGCCGGCTACGGC
>NZ_JBPQTS010000299.1:0-2773 GCF_051386455.1 Streptomyces sp. URMC 124 | reverse complement strand
CTCCCCCGTAGCGCACCCGGCCCGCCCCCGCCCCGTCGTCAACCGCGACAACGCGCCCTTCTGGGAGGGCGTGGCCGCGCACAAGCTCCTCATCCAGCGCTGCGCCGCGTGCGGCACCCTCCGTTTCCCCTGGCTGCCGGGCTGCGGCCGCTGCGGATCTCCGGAGTGGGGGACGGTCGAGGCCTGCGGCGCCGGGACGGTCCATTCGTACGTGGTGATGCACCACCCGCCGTTCCCGGCGTTCGACCCGCCGTACGCCGTCGCGCTCGTCGAACTGGCCGAAGGCGTACGGATGATCAGCAGCATCACCGGTGTGCCGCACGACCGCGTGCGCATCGGCATGCCCGTCGAGCTGGAATTCATACGAGTGGACGCGGAGTGGGATCTTCCGGTATTTCGCGCCCACGAGGACCGCGCGGGCGGAGCGGACGCATGACGCCCGGCGACGAACTCCCGCCCCTCACCGTCCCCATCACCCGTACGCTCATCATCGCGGGCGCCCTCGCCTCCCGCGACTACCAGGACGTGCATCACGACGCCGAAGCGGCCCGCGCAAAGGGCTCTCCTGACATCTTCATGAACATCCTCACCACGAATGGACTCGTGGGCCGTTACGTCACCGACCATTTCGGCCCGGAAGCCGTCCTTCGCAAGGTTTCGATCCGGCTCGGGGTGCCCAGTCATCCGGGCGACGTCCTGGTGCTGACCGGAAGGATCCTTTCCGTGGACGAGCGCACCGTTGAGATCGAAGTCGTCGGGACGAACCGTCTCGGCCGCCACGTCACCGGCCGGGTCGTCGCCGACCGCCCGCCGCACCCCCGGACCGCGCGATGACCGGCGGCGCGGCCGCCGTCGTCGGGATCGGCGCCACCGCCTTCACCAAGGACTCCGGCCGCAGCGAGCTCGCCCTGGCCGCGGAGGCCGTGCGCGCGGCGCTCGACGACGCCGGGCTCGGCCCCGGCGACGTGGACGGCATGGTTACCTTCACCATGGACACCAGCCCCGAGATCACCGTCGCCCAGGCGGCCGGCATCGGCGAGCTGACGTTCTTCTCCCGTATTCATTACGGCGGCGGCGCCGCCTGCGCCACCGTCCAGCAGGCCGCCCTCGCCGTCACCGCCGGCATCGCCGACGTCGTCGTCTGTTACCGGGCCTTCAACGAGCGCTCCGGCCGCCGCTTCGGCGCCGGGGTGAGGGGGCGCGAGCCCTCGGCCGAGGGCGTGGCGCTCGGCTGGGGGCTGCCGTACGGGCTGCTCACGCCGGCGTCCTGGGCGGCCATGGGCGCCCGCCGCTACCTGCACGTGTACGGCCTGGAGCCCGAGGTCTTCGGGCACGTCGCCGTCACCGACCGGCGCCACGCCGCGACCAACCCGGCCGCGTACTTCCACGGCCGCCCGATCACCCTCGCCGACCACGCCGCCTCCCGCTGGATCGCCGAGCCGCTGCGGCTGCTCGACTGCTGCCAGGAGACGGACGGCGGGCAGGCCCTGGTCGTCACCTCACTGGAGCGGGCCCGCGCGCTGCGCCACCCGCCCGCCGTGGTCGTCGCCGCGGCCCAGGGCGCCGGCCGCGCGCAGGAGCAGATGACCAGCTACTACCGGGACGGCATCGAGGGCCTGCCCGAGATGGGCGTCGTCGCCCGGCAGCTGTGGGCGCGCAGCGGACTGGGGCCCGCGGACGTCGACGTGGCCGTCCTCTACGACCACTTCACGCCGTACGTGCTGATGCAGCTGGAGGAGTTCGGCTTCTGCGGGCCCGGCGAGGGGGCCGCGTTCGTGGCGGCGGAGGCGCTGCCGCTGAACACCCACGGCGGGCAGCTGGGCGAGGCGTACCTGCACGGCATGAACGGCATCGCCGAGGCGGTGCGGCAACTGCGCGGCACCGCCGCGAACCAGGTGCCGCGGGCCTCCCGGGCCCTTGTCACCGCCGGTACCGGAGTTCCCACGTCCGGGCTGCTTCTCGGGGCAGACGGATGAACGGAGGGCGTGTCACGGAACGGCGCCGGTCGGTGGCGCCTTTGACTCCGGGTATGGACCGACGAAGGAAGATCATCGGATATCTCCTCGCCCTGATGGCGGTGGTCGCCCAGTTGATCGCCGCCGAGCCCGCGGGCGCCGACGACCAGGGCGACCCCAGGGACGAGGGGGCATCCGTCTTCAGGGGCTGGGGCCTGGACACCTGCCAGGCCCCGGCGCTCACCACGCTCAGCGCGTGGAAGTCGTCCGACTACCGGGCCGTCGGCGTCTACTTCGCCGGGCGCGCCCGCGCCTGCCCGCGCCAGACCTACCTCAGCGAGCGGTGGCTGGAAGGCGCCGACGACCTGGGCTGGCGGGTCCTGCCGATCTACGTGGGCTCGCAGTCGCCCTGCGTGCGGGCCCACAACAAGCGGGGTTACCTCATCGGCTCCTACCCCTACGACCAGGGCCAGTCCGAGGGCGAGGAGGCCGTCTCGCGGGCGTCCTCGCTGGGCATCGCCTCCCGCAGCCCCCTCTACCTCGACATGGAGGCCTACGACGACAAGGACGGCGACTGCGCCCGCACGACGCTGTCCTTCATCCGCGGCTGGGACGCGGCCGTGCGCGGCGCCGGCTACCTGCCGGGCTTCTACAGCAGCGCCGAGTCCGGGGTGCGGCACATGGACCGGGCCCGCCGCTCGGGCACGACCGGGCTGCCCGACGTGCTCTGGTTCGCCCGCTGGCGGGTCGAGCCCACGACGGACCGCGAGCCGTCGATCGGCCGGTCGGCCTGGCGGCCGCACCGCCGCATCCACCAG
>NZ_JBPQTS010000298.1:0-2786 GCF_051386455.1 Streptomyces sp. URMC 124 | reverse complement strand
TAAGAGACAGCCCCCATGCCCGACAGCAACCGATCCGCCGACCTCTTCGACAAGCCCCTCGACTCCCCCTTCCTGCGCGCGGTCCACGCCACGCCGGTCCGCCCCTACTACCGCCCCCTCCACGCCCGCGACGGCGAGGCCGTCATGGACGGCCGGAAGGTCGTGATGGCCGGCTGCAACGACTACCTCGGCCTGGCCACCGACCCCAGGGTCACCGCCGCCGCCGGCACCGCCCTGCGCACCTACGGAGCCTCCTGCTCCGGCGCCCGCACGCTCAACGGCACCCTCCCGCTCCACGGCGAACTCGAGGCCGCCGTCGCCGGCTTCCTCGGCACCGAGGACGCCGCCGTGGTCACCACCGGCTTCCAGGCCAACCTCGCCCTCGCGGCCCTCTTCGCCACCGGCGACCTCGTCCTCAGCGACAACGCCAACCACGCCTCGCTGATCGACGGCATCAGGCTGGGCGCCGCCGCCCGCCTGCGCTACCGCCACCGCGATCCCGTCCACCTGGAACGGCTGCTCGCCGACGCCGACCCCGCCGCCGCGAAGGCCGTCGTCACCGACGGCATGTTCTCCATGGACGGCGCCCTCGCCCCGCTGCCCGCCCTGACGGCCGTGGCCCGCCGCCACGGCGCGCGCACCATCGTCGACGGCGCGCACGACATCGGCCTGCTGGGGCCCACCGGGCGCGGCGCGGCCGAGCACTTCGGCGTGCACGACCGCATCGACCTGTTCACCGGCACCTTCTCCAAGTGCTTCGGCTCCACCGGCGGGTTCCTCGCCGGCCCCGCCCGCGTCATCACCTATCTGCGCTACGCGGCCCGTGCCGTCCTCTTCTCCGCCTCCATGCCCCCGCCCGCGCTCGCGGCCGCCCGGAGCGCCCTGGAGATCAGCATCGCCGAGCCCTGGCGGCGCCTGCGCGTCCTGACCCTCGCCGCCCGGCTCCGCGACCGACTCGCCGGCCTGGGCTACGACACGGGCCCGGCCTCCTCGCTGCCCGCCCCCGCCTCCACCGGGCATCCCAGCGCGGCGGGGCAGAGCGCCGCGGACGCCGCCGGCCCGGTCATCGCCGTGCGGGCCGGGGACGCCGCCGCCTGTGTGGGCCTGTGGCAGCAGCTGCTCGACGCGGGCGTCTACACCAACCCCGTCGGCCCCCCGGCCGTCCCCGAAGGGTGCTGCATCATCCGCGTCACCCTCCAGGCGACCCACACCGACGCCCACGTCGACCGCATCGCCGAAGCCTTCGCGGCCGCCCGGCGCCTGCCGCCGGCCCCCGCCGTCCCCGTCCTGGCCCGCCCACGCCAGGCCGCCGCCCCGGAGACCGCACGATGACCGACGTCACCATCACCCCCGTACGGGGCCGCGCCGCCACCAACGCCTTCATCCGCCTGCCCTACCGGCTCTACCGCCACGACCCCCACTGGGTCGCCCCCCTCGAACACGAGCTGCGCGCCTGCCTGGACCCCCGCCGCAATCCCTTCCACACCACCGGGACCGTCCAGCTCTTCATCGCCCACCGCGGCCCCGTCCCCCTCGGCCGCATCGCCGCCCACATCGACCCGCGCTACCAGCAGCGCCACCGGGCGGGCACCGGCCACATCGGCTTCTTCGAGTCCACCGACGACCCGGCCGTCGCCGGGGCGCTGTTCACCGCCGCCGACCGGTGGCTGGCGGACCGGGGCGCCGACCACATGCTCGGCCCCCTGAGCTTCACCACCAACGACGAGTGCGGCCTGCTCGTCGACGGATTCGGCGGCCCACCCACCGTGCAGATGCCGCACAACCCCCCGTACTACTCCGAGCTGTTCACCGAGCACGGCTTCACCAAGGCCAAGGACCTCCACACCTTCACCGGCCCCGTGCCACCGGACGGCGAGGCCCCCGCGGTCATCCGCCGCGCCGCCCGGCGCGCCCTCGCCGCCCCCGGCGTGCGCATCCGCCCGCTCGACCGCCGCCGCTACGACGAGGACCTCGCGGCCGTCCGGCACATCTACAACGAGGCCTGGGCCGAGAACTACGCCTCCGTGCCGCTGACCGAGGCCGAGTTCCGGCACCTCAGCCGCCGCCTCAAGCCCGTCCTCCCGCCCGACCTGCTGCAGATCGCCGAAGTCGACGGCGAGCCCGCAGGCTTCACGCTCTGGCTCCCCGACGCCAACCAGGCGCTGGCCGCGGCCCGGGGCCGCCTCACCACGTGGGGCCTGCCCCTCGGGCTGATCCGGGCGAGCCTCGCACGCCGCCGCATCACCCGCACCCGCGCCTCGACTTCCGGCATCACCAAGGAGCACCGCGGCCGCGGGCTGATGGCAGCCCTCTTCTGCCGCGCCCAGGAGGCCGCCGCGCGCCTCGGATTCACCGAGAACGAGTACTCCTGGATCCTGGAGGACAACCAGGACGCCGCCCGCTACGCCCGGGCGATGGGCGCGGTCCACACCCGCACCCACCGCCTCTACCACCGCGCCCTCGCCCCTTCCCCCGCACCGGCCGCTCGATGAGATACGCCGTCACCGGCGCCACCGGATTCATCGGCACCCGCCTCGTCACGCACCTCACCGCGCTCGGCCACGACGTGACCGCGCTCGTGCGCGACCCCCGGCGCCCGGTCCCCGGCGCGCGCACCGAGACCGTCGACCTCGTCACCGGCACCGGGCTCCGCGAGGCCACCGCCGACGCCGACGTCGTCGTCCACCTCGCCGCCCTCACCCACGCCGCCGACCCCCGGGCCCTCACCACCGTCAACACCGGTGGCACACGCCGGCTGGTGGCCGCCCTGGCCGCCCAGCCCCACC
>NZ_JBPQTS010000297.1:0-2830 GCF_051386455.1 Streptomyces sp. URMC 124 | reverse complement strand
CCGTCCCCTCGGAAGGGGACGGCGGCCACTGCCGCGTGCGGGGGCGGAACCTAGCGGCTCTCGCCGCCCAGGTGGTGCACCCGCACCATGTTCGTCGTGCCGGGGACGCCGGGCGGGGAACCCGCCGTGATGATCATGGTGTCGCCGTCGTTGTAGCGCTTGAGCTTCAGCAGCTCCGCGTCGACCAGGTCGACCATGGCGTCGGTGTTCTCCACGTGCGGGACGACGAAGGTCTCGACGCCCCAGCTCAGGGTGAGCTGGTTGCAGGTGGAGGCGTCCGTGGTGAAGGCCAGGATCGGCTGGGCCGCGCGGTAGCGGGACAGGCGGCGGGCGGTGTCACCGGACTTGGTGAAGGCCACCAGCGACTTGGCGCCGAGGAAGTCGGCGATCTCGCAGGCGGCGCGGGCGACGGAGCCGCCCTGCGTGCGCGGCTTCTTGCCCGGGACCAGCGGCTGCAGGCCCTTGGAGAGCAGCTCCTCCTCGGCCGCCTCGACGATGCGCGACATCGTCTTGACGGTCTCGATCGGGTACGCGCCCACGCTGGACTCGGCGGAGAGCATGACCGCGTCGGCGCCGTCGAGGATGGCGTTGGCGACGTCGGAGGCCTCGGCGCGGGTCGGCCGCGAGTTGGTGATCATCGACTCCATCATCTGGGTCGCGACGATCACCGGCTTGGCGTTGCGGCGGCACATCTCGATGAGGCGCTTCTGCACCATCGGGACCTTCTCCAGCGGGTACTCCACCGCGAGGTCGCCACGGGCCACCATCACGCCGTCGAACGCCATGACGACGTCCTGCATGTTGGCGACGGCCTGCGGCTTCTCGACCTTGGCGATGACCGGGACCCGGCGGCCGACGTCGTCCATGACGCGGTGGACGTCCAGGACGTCCTTGGCGTCGCGGACGAAGGACAGCGCGACCATGTCGCAGCCCATGGCGAGGGCGAACTTCAGGTCCTCGACGTCCTTCTCGGACAGCGCCGGGACGTTCACCGCCGCACCGGGCAGGTTGATGCCCTTGTGGTCGGAGATGACGCCGCCCTCGATCACGATGGTCCGCACGCGCGGGCCGTCGACCTCGGTGACCCGCAGCTCGACGTTGCCGTCGTTGATGAGGACCTGGTCGCCCTTGGAGACGTCGCCCGGCAGGCCCTTGTAGGTCGTGCCGCAGATGGTGCGGTCGCCCGGGACGTCCTCGGTCGTGATGGTGAACTCGTCGCCGCGCACCAGCTCCACGGGGCCGTCCGCGAAGGTCTCCAGGCGGATCTTCGGGCCCTGGAGGTCGGCGAGGACGCCGACCGCGCGGCCGGTCTCCTGCGCGGCCTTGCGAAGGCGGTGGTACCGCTCCTCGTGCTCCGCGTGGGTCCCGTGGCTCATGTTGAAGCGGGCCACGTTCATGCCGGCCTCGATCAGCGTCTTCAGCTGGTCGAAGGAGTCGACGGCGGGGCCCAGGGTGCAGACGATTTTGGAACGGCGCATGGGGCTGATCCTATCGGTTTGTTTCGGAGCGGAATATTCGAGCTGTGGGAACGACCGAGGGGTGGTCGCTGATCAAGCGCTGACCAGGTCGTACGTCTGGGTGGCGATCTCCAGCTCCTCGTCGGTGGGCACGACCGCGACCGCGACCCGGGCGCCGTCGGGGGAGATCAGGCGCGGCTCGCCGGAGCGGACCGCGTTGCGGCCGGCGTCCACGGCCAGGCCCAGCGCCTCCAGGCCGGCCACGGCGGCCTCGCGCACGGGCGCCGCGTTCTCGCCGACGCCGGCGGTGAAGGCCACGGCGTCGACCGTGCCCAGGACCGCGTAGTAGGCGCCGATGTACTTCTTCAGCCGGTGCACGTAGATGTCGAAGGCGAGCGCCGCGCGCTCGTCGCCCTCGTCGATGCGGCGGCGGATCTCGCGCATGTCGTTGTCGCCGCACAGGCCGATCAGGCCGCTCTTCTTGTTGAGCAGCGCGTCGATCTCGTCGGTGGACATCCCGGCGTTGCGGGCCAGGTGGAGGATGACCGCCGGGTCCAGGTCGCCCGAGCGGGTGCCCATGACCAGGCCCTCCAGCGGGGTCAGGCCCATGGAGGTGTCGACGCACCGGCCGCCCTCGACCGCGGAGGCCGAGGCGCCGTTGCCCAGGTGCAGGACGATGACGTTGACCTCGGAGGGGTCCTTGCCGAGCAGCTTCGCCGTCTCGCGCGAGACGTAGGCGTGCGAGGTGCCGTGGAAGCCGTAGCGGCGCACCATGTGGGCGTCGGCCGTGGCCACGTCGATGGCGTAGCGGGCGGCGGCCTCCGGCATCGTGGTGTGGAAGGCGGTGTCGAAGACGGCGACCTGCGGCAGGTCCGGGCGCAGCGCCTGCGCGGTGCGGATGCCCGTGATGTTGGCCGGGTTGTGCAGCGGGGCGACCGGCACGAGCCGCTCGATCTCCGCCAGCACCTCGCCGGTGATCACGGTGGGGGCGGTGAACTTCTGGCCGCCGTGCACCACCCGGTGCCCGATGGCGGCGAGCTCCGGCGAGTCCAGGCCCAGCCCGTCCGCCGCCAGCTCCGCGGCGACCGCCTGCAGCGCGGCCTCGTGGTCGGCGATCGGCGCCTCCTGCTCGCGCTTCTCGCCGCCCGTGGCGAGCGGGGTGTGCGCGAGGCGGGAGGTCTCCTCGCCGATGCGCTCGACCAGGCCCGCGGCCAGCCGGGCGCCGTCGGCCATGTCGAGCAGCTGGTACTTGACCGAGGAGGAGCCGGAGTTGAGGACGAGGACTCGGGTGGGGTTGGCAGTCATGAACGCTTTCCGGGTTGTGGGGGTCTCGACGTCGGGAGTGGGGGGCGGCGGGGCGGGGGGGGGGGGGG
>NZ_JBPQTS010000296.1:0-2843 GCF_051386455.1 Streptomyces sp. URMC 124 | reverse complement strand
TTCCTGAGGCTGGCTACGGGAGTGGGGGCTGCCGGATTTTCGGCTCTCCCCCTGTTCCAGGAATTCCTGATGCTCTTTCAAGTTTTGGGTTCGATATCCCGTTCCCGGAATATCGAACTGAGGTCTAGACTGTGAAGCCGATATTCGACACGTACGCGTAACTGCCGTATTCACTGCCGAGTTCGACGGTCACGTCGCCGAACCAGGCGTCGTCCAGGGCCTGCTCGTCGTCCGCGGTCCAGGCCGCGACCACCGGGTCCCAGCGGCGCACGTTAAGGGCACGGAAGCTCACGACCCGCTGGTGGGGACGACTGACCTGGGACTGGTTGAGAGGGTGGAACTCCACCCGGGTCCCGCGCCCCTTCCAGTTGAGACGGCTGGTCAGCTACCTTGCCACGTTGTGACGGCGCACCGCGCGGCAGGCCGTCTCGACGCGCTGCAGGTTCCGCTTCGAGGGGCTGTGCTGGCCGGCCAGCCAGGCGTTCAGGGTGCGGTCGGTGACGGTCAGGCCGGCCTCGCGGGCCGCGGCGCGGGCGTGGCTGGTGCGGGTGAGGTAGTGCAGCCGGGCCATCAGGCCACGGCGCGCGGTGATGGGCGTGGCGATGAATCCAGCGAGCCGGTCGAGCCGGCGTGCGACGGCCTCGTGGCCTTTGAGGCCGCGGGCACCGTACTTACCGAACTCGATGTTCCTCTCCGGCACTTTCCCTCCTCCGTCACCATAATCGCTTGGTTACGCACTACCGTGATTGGCGCTTTTCTGCAGTGAGTTGGCGGCATTCTCGCGAGATTTTGCCGCTGGAATTCTTGGGGTGGTAGTGGGATCGTGTGTTCGAGACCTTGCGCGTGTGGGGAGGGGATGTGCCGCTTCACGGTACGCCGCCAGGCACGGCGGACTAGTTTGTCACAGAAGACAGTTGGTTGTGGGTTCGGCTGAGCGGCAGCTACCCCAGCACGATGCTCCGGAGGACGGTCACGGACGTGGGTGCGGCGGCTCGGCCGGAGGTGGATCTCGCGGCGTTCTATGACCACCAGGACGACGCCGTCGACGCCATCATGCGCGTCTACGCCCCCTCCCCCAGGCGCGGCGGCCGCGGTTCCGGGCGCAGCTGCACATGACACCCGGGCTGAGCAAGACGTGGGTGGCCGCGCGGGTCTCGGGCCTGGTCGCCAGGCAAGGGTCACTGCTGATGGTCGTGCCCACGCGAGCCCTGCTCGAGCAGACCTACCGGGTCCTGCGCGCGGCCGGGCGCAGCGGCTCGGTGATCGCCGTGTACGCGCCACGGGACGCCGCGCTGCGGGGCGTGCCGGGGTGATGGTGACGACAGACCCGCGGGCGGTGGCCTGGCACGCCAACGCCTTCGCCTCCCAAGGGGACGGTCGCTTAACGGTGCTGGCCACGTACGCGAGCGTGGAGGGCTCGCTGATCGTCGGGCACCGGCTGAGTGTGGAGCGGGACGGGGCGCTGCCGCTGCCGGAATGGGATCTGCTGGTAGTGGATGAGTCCCACCACACCGAGGCCTCGCAGGTGTGGGGGCGGATCAACGAGCAGCACCTCGTGCCCGCGCGGCCCCGGCTGTCCATGACCGCGACACCGCGCCTGCTCGCAGCGGTGCACTGGGATGAGCAGGGGCGTCTGCTCGCCGCTGATCCGGTGGTGCGGCTCTCCGAACGCCGACACGGGCCCGTCGCCTACCGGCTGGGCCTGAGGGAGGCCCAACGGCGAGGCAAGCTCGCCCACAGCCCCGTCGTAGCCGCCGAGGTCGACGAAGCCCGGCTGCGCGACCTCGTCACGGCGCGCGGACGCGCCGACGCGGAGGGGCGGGCGGAGTTGCTCACCGCTTCGCTGGGGGCCGTGCTGCGGGCAGCGGGCCGGGTGGGGTGCCGCCGGCTACTGACCTACCACTCGACCGTGCCGCAGCTGGCGCGGGTCCTGTACGGGCAAGGGACGTCGGCGCCGCGGCGGGTCGGGGCGGTAGCCCTGCACGAAGGCACCCCGGCCGAGGAACGGCTCCGGGCCCTGGCGGCGTTGGCGGCGGGGACGGACCTGCAGGGGCGGCCGGTGGACCTGGCGGTCGCCTGTTCGGTACGGCTCCTGAACGAGGGCGTCGGCGTCCCGGCCGTCGATGGGGTCGCCCTGGTCGACCCGTGTCAGGCGCAGGGCGACCTGCTGCAGATCGCAGGCCGCGCCGTCCGTTACGACCGGGAGAACCCCGACAAGGTCGCGTCGATCATCGTGCCCGTCCTCCACCTCGCGCGGGCCGTGGACGACACGCTCGTCGGACCGGGCTGGGTGCCAGTGATCAACATGCTGTGCGCGCTGGAATCCTACGAACCCGGCCACGTCGGCCGCGCGCCGCAGGGGACGAGGAGGAACCGCAGGAGCTCGTGCGGCGGGTGGAACGCGCGGGGCGCAGCACCGGCCGCAGCCCGCACCGCGTGCAGCCGCCCAAGGAGGCGCGCCAGCGGGGTGAGGAACGTGCGCGGGATCTCGCGCGGATGCTCACCTTCACCCGGCAGCGGGCAGCTGCGGTGGTGGCGGACTGGCCGGAGACTACCGTGCTCTCCGGCCCCGTCACCGCCGACACCCAACGCCTCATGCGAGCCGTGAGCTCGTACCGCCAGCGGACCGGGCACCTACGCGTACCCCTCGACTGGCACGAGATTCTCCCCGTCGACTACACCCGTGCCCCCCTCCTCAAAAACCCCGAGCAAGGCCAGCGTCCGGGCCTGGAAACGGAGCAGGGTCACGAGCCCGCGGAGGAGCACGACCAGGGGCAGGAGCTGGCGAAGGGGCAGGCGGAGGACCGGGACCAGGGGCAGGGGTCCACGGTGGGGCCTGTCTC
>NZ_JBPQTS010000295.1:0-2880 GCF_051386455.1 Streptomyces sp. URMC 124 | reverse complement strand
ACCCCCTACCGCACCCGCCTACCGCACCTCGACGAACGCCTCCGCGACCCGCGGAGCCCGCTCCCGCGGCGGAGCCGCCGCGTGCCCCACGGCCACCGCCCCCATCGGGTCCCATCCCTCCGGCAGCTCCAGCACCTCGCGCACCACGTCCCGGCAGAACATCGTCGACGAGATCCACGCGGACCCCAGCCGCTCTCCGGCCAGCGCCACGAGGAAGTTCTGCACGGCGGCCCCGGCCGCCACGACGAACATCTCCCGCTCGGAGGCGTTCCGCCGCGCGTCCGGATAGGTGTGAGACCCGTCCATCACCAGACAAGGGACGACCAGATACGGCGCGTTCCGCAGCACGTCACCGCGCCGCACCCGCTTGGCGATGCTCTCCTCGCCGAACCCGTCGCCCCGCAGGTCCGCGATCCACGCCTCCCGCATGGCGTCGAGCAGCCGCACCCGCGACTCCTCGGACTCCAGCAGGACGAACCGCCAGGGAGTCGTGTGATGCGGGGCGGGGGCGGTGATGGCCGCGGCGACGGCCCGCCGCACGGCGGCACCGTCGACGGGTTCACCGGTGAACTCCCGCACGGTGCGCCGCAGCGTCACGGCCTCCCGTACGGCCTCGGACGTCCCGAGCCGGAACATGTCGTCGGCGGCGGACCGCACGAGCGCCCGAGCCCCGGCGGGGCCGGCGTTCCCCCCGACGACGTGCGACAGCCCCCGCACCACGGCAACGGGCAGCCCCGCGACCTTCCCCTTGACGAGGTCCCCGGCGGCGGCCAACTCGTCGCCCGTGGCGACGACGGTCGCGCTCAGCGGATTGCCGTGCGCGTCGGTGCCGCCCCGCAGGTCGTCGAGGACCCGCACTCCGGCCGCGCCGATGGCGACGTCGGTCAGGCCGTTGCGCCAGGGCCGGCCGAAGGTGTCCGTCACGACGACGCCGACGTCGACGCCGAGCGCCTCCCGCAGACCGGCCCGCAGGGCGCGGGCGGAGGCGTCGGGGTCCTCGGGCAGCAGCAGTATCGTCCCGGCAGCGGTGTTGGACGCGTCGACGCCGGCGGCGGCCATGACCAGCCCTTGCCGGTTCTCGACGATGCGCAGGCTCCCGCGCCGGGCGACGACGCGGACGGTCTCGGCGTCTATGGCCGCCTCGCGGTCGTCGGCCCGGACCAGCTGCCCCTCCGCCTTGCTGATGATCTTCGAGGTGACGAGCAGGACGTCGCCGTCGGCGAGCCCGGGCAGGCCCTCGGCCGTGACGGCGGCGGCGATGAGCTTGACGAGGTCGTCACCGGCCTGCACCTCGGGGATGCCGGGCACGGCCCAGACCCGGTATCCGGGGCACCCGGGGGCCTCGGGCAGGGGGGCTCCGCTCACGCCCGGACCTCCTCGGCCAGCGCGAGCGCCTGCGCCGCCATGGCGGCCGTGGCCTGCGTGTCGGTCATCATCAGGGGCACGGCCCGGCACGCGATGCCCGCGGCCTCGACCTCGGCGACGGCACCGGCGTCGACGGTGTCGACGAGCCAGCCGTCGAGCAGCCCGGAGCCGTAGTGCCGGGCGACGGCCGCGGCGGTGGACTCGACGCCGACGGCGGCCAGCACCTTGTCGGCCATGCCGCGCACGGGCGCGTCGCCGACGATGGGGGAGAGGCCGACGACGGGCGCGGAGGCCGCGGCGACGGCTTCGCGGATGCCGGGCACGGCCAGGACGGTGCCGATGCTGACGACGGGGTTGGAGGGCGGGAAGAGGATGACGTCGGCCGCGGCGACGGCCTCCAGGACGCCGGGCGCGGGCTTGGCGGCCTCGGCGCCGACGGGAACGACGGCGTGGGCGGGCACGCCGGCCCGCAGGCGCACCCAGTACTCCTGGAAGTGCACGGCCTTGCGGGCGCCGTCCTCACCGTCGGGGTCGTCGATGAGCACGTGCGTCTCGACGCGGTCGTCGCTCATCGGCAGCAGCCGCACGCCCGGCTGCCAGCGCGCGCACAGCGCCTCGGTCACGGCGCTCAGCGGATACCCGGCGCCGAGCATCTGGGTGCGGACGATGTGCGTGGCGAAGTCGCGGTCGCCGAGCCCGAACCACTCGGGGCCGACGCCGTACGCCGCCAACTCCTCCTTCACGGCGAAGGATTCGCCGGCGCGGCCCCACCCCTGCTCCTCGTGGATGCCGCCGCCGAGCGTGTACATGACGGTGTCGAGGTCCGGGCAGACCTTCAGCCCGAACAGGTGAATGTCGTCGCCCGTGTTCCCGATGACGGTGATCTCGGCGTCGGGGACTGCTGACTTGAGGCCACGGAGGAAGCGGGCGCCCCCGATCCCGCCGGCCAGAACCACAATGCGCTGCATGCGGTCAGTCTGTCAGGGCGGGGTGCCGCTCCCGAGGGGTGGTGGCCGTCGGCGTGCGGCCGTCAGCCCCGTACGGCGTCCCGTACGGCATCGCGTACGGCGTCCCGTACGAGGGGGGTTGCCGCGGAGGCCGGCACCGGCCGGTGCATCGGCATCTCGGTCAGCCCCGGCGCGTACACGTGGAGGCTGACGGCCGGGCCGAGGGAGTCGTTGACGATCTCATGAGCGTACCCGGGGGCGAAGACGCGCTGCGCTCCGGCGCGCAGCACCTGCCGTGCGCCGTCGAGCGGCCCGGTGCTTCCGGTGATCTCGGTCAGCTCACCTTCGAGGACGGTCAGCACACCGGAGGAGGGGCCGTGGTCATGGGCCCCGCTGCCCTGGCCCGGCACCCAGCTCAGCAGCCAGACCTCGTAGCCGGGGCCGGTGCGCAGGCGGTGGTACCAGCGGGTGGTGGCGTCGTAGCGGACGAGGTGGGCCCAGGAGGCGCGGTCGGCGGCGACGGCGCGGGCGAGCCCGGCGAACTCGGCGACGGTGCGCGGGTGGGCGG
>NZ_JBPQTS010000294.1:0-2887 GCF_051386455.1 Streptomyces sp. URMC 124 | reverse complement strand
GGATCGGGTATGCAGGCAGTGGCGCCGTGACCGCGATGACCTGCGCACCCTGGTGGCCGAGCTCGGTCCGGGGGAAGGGCTGGAGGCCTGGCGCGCGTGGCCGCGGAGGGTGCCCCTTGATCTGGCCGCCCTGGGGGGCGAGTGCGGGTTCGTGTGGGAACTCCGGGCCTGCGCCCGGCAGGTCCTCCTCGAGGCCGCGCGGGAGTACGCGGGGCGCTACGGGCATCTACTGCCCGGCATCGGGGAGACCGTCGTCGTCGATGGGCAGCAGGTGCGCATCGGGAAGCTGCTGAGCGAATGCTGCAGGGGCCCTCCTGGGGTGCCCGGCCCGAGGAGCAGGACGTCTCCCGCGCGCTCGACGAGCTCGCGGTGTGGCGGGTACGGGCGGGGGCGCCGTGGCACGCGGGCTGGGAACGGAAGCTCGTTCTGCTCGAGGCCTTCCACGCCCAGGGCGGACGCCGCGGGGAACTCCTGGCCGGGCGCCGCGTCTTCCGCGGGGACGATCTGGGGAAGTGGCTGCGCGACCAGCACCGCAGATGGCCCCAGCTCGCGGAGGAGTAGCGCCGGGTGCTGCTGAAGCTGCGGATGGGCCCGGCAGCCGGAGACCAGCGGGTCAAGAACCCGGGCGCCGTGCAGGTGTCGCGCTCCCGCACGAGCGGCTGATGGGGATCGTCACCGCCGCCCAACAGCACCTGCAGGGGGTCGGGCCCCTTGTGGGCGAGGACGGTCGGCATCGTGTGCACGACAGCTACCGGCCACGGGTAGGCGGCGTCCCGGTACAGCTACGCAGACGGCTCAACGCGGTGCGCGCACGATACGCGACCTACACCCCGCAGCAGCAGGCGCTGTTCACCGGCCTCGGACTCCCCTGGGCGCGGACGGCAGACGACGACAGGAAGTGAGTGGGGTCCGCTCCGGGTACGTTGCCTGCTCCGGCGGTGCGGCGGCCTGGCGGAGAGCGGCTTGGGCGACGGCTTCCTCGCGGGCGACGTCGCCGACGTGGCTAGGGGTGGGGGGATTTTGCTTCACAGACGCTCATCTTTCATCGGTCAGGGCCTTCGCGAACAGCTCTTCGGAGTCCAGCGAACGGAGCAGAGGGCCGAGAAGCCTGCGGGTCACCGTGCCCGGTGCTTCACGCAGTTCCGCCAGAGTGGTACCGGTGCTCTCTTCGTAGGTGTCGGCGCTGTATTTGTGGTTGCTGGGGAAGAGCGACTGTTCGCTGTACCTGCGGCGGCCGCGGAGCCGGTTGGCTCCGAGGGCAACCGTCCAGTTCCCGTGGTAGCCCACGTCATCGGAGACCAGACGGATTAGCTCCATCATGTGCCGGGTGAGGATGACAGCGGCTGCGTCGAGGAGGACCTGCTCCGCGTCGCCTTCCTGCGCGTGACGCTCGCTGCGACCGTCGGACAGGCGAGTCATGAGCAACCGCAGTCCGCCGTCCTCGAAGAGCTGAACCTCGATCACGTCTTCATCGCCCCAGCGGCCCTCTGGTACGTACGTGCGGTCGGACTTGAGCGTCGCGGAGCAGCGGGCCACGCCCCGAGGGCGCCGATGCCCGTTGTGGGCGTCGCCGAGATCGGGGCTGAAGCCTCGATTCGAAAGAGCTGTCTGCAGGTCCCTGCTCTCCTGAACACGCTTGAACAGTGTGTGCAGGCGGAGGTTCCAGTCCGGGGCGCCGGTGATGGGCAGACACATGTCTCGTCGCCCGGCTACGGGCTGGGCCACCAGGAAGAGGTGGGACTGGACGCCGACATCACGCAGAGGATCTTCCTCCATCTCCCGGCGCAGCAGGGCGAGGGCATCGGCTTCGCTGTTGCGCCGCCGGGCGTGCAGGCTGACGACCTCTGCGTCTCCCATCTGGTACTTCGTCTTGTCTCCGCGGCCGAAGTAGCGGTTGTCGACCATGTGCGGTGCGACAGGGCTGGCCGGGATGTGCACGATGAGGTAGCCGGTCCCGTCGTCGGCCGCTGTGCTGATCTCTTCGGTGAGGATGGTCAGCGGAGGGTCCGGGATCGTCCGCGCCACCTGCTCGATCTTCTCCGGCAGCCCGTTCAGGGGCTGGGCGGCGAGTTCGAAGGTGCTCCTTGTCCTCCTGCACACCGATGATCAGGGTGCCGCCATCGACAGCGAACGAGGCCAGGTCTCGTGCCAGTTCCTTGTTGTCGCCCTTGCTGGTCGGGGCCTTCTTCAGATCCAGGTGGTGGCTTTCCTCAAACAGGCCGCCGTCGATGGCAGCCTGGAGGTCGGCCTCGGTCTTTGGCGTCCACCGGGGGTTGTCGGAGGAGAGGTAGATCGACGTCACTGTGCGCTCCCGCTTTCTGTGGTCCAAGGCCCAGCGCGGGCCCACAGCCCAAGCAACTGAACGCCAAGGGTACGGAGGGGGCCCGACAACGGACTGTCCAATTCCTGGGACGCCCGGGGGGGGGCAGCGCGAGGGCTATGTCTCGTCGACGTAGAGCAGGAGGCGTAGCACTGGCGCGGCCGAGCTGACGCCGGTGGACCGGGCGTCCTGCCAGGCGTTGGCGTTGTCGCTCGGTGCTGGAAGGGGCCCGTTTCGGATTTTGGTCGGTGGGGCGTGGCAGCCCTCGCCGCCACCGAGGAGGGTGGCGAGCGAGGTGGCCGGGTGCTCAGCTCTGAGGAGGGGTAGCGGTGAACTGGCGGCCAGGGTGCTTGAGAAGGGAATCGGCCCTCGGGTGCTGTGCGTTCCGGGAGGCTGGGGGATGGTTCCTGGGGCGTTCCGTGTGTCTCCTGTGCGTGGGGAGACGACGTTGTCGTTTCTGTGCCGGATCGCTGGCCGGTACGGGCTGGAGGAGAAGGCGCTGTTGTCTGGGTGGCGGTGGAGCGGGCACCGTCCTCGGCACGAGGGGGGCGGGCTGCGGGCGGACGC
>NZ_JBPQTS010000293.1:0-2898 GCF_051386455.1 Streptomyces sp. URMC 124 | reverse complement strand
CGTCCTTCCCCCGCCTCCCCGTCCTTCCCCGTCCCTTTCCCGGTCAGACCAGGCGCGAGACCGCGCGCAGGTCCGGCGCGCGCTCGCGCAGCCGGGCGAGGAGGTCGTCGGCGGCGGCGTGCAGGGCGTCGAGCGGCATGGGGTCGAGCCGCTCCAGCAGGAACAGGGCGCTCGTGGACTTCTCGGTGATGCGGGTGCGGACGCACTGGCGGTGGTTCCAGCGGCGGCAGGTGACCCCGAGGTCGTCGCGCCAGACCACCTCGCCGGGCTCGGGGTGCTCGACGGCCGGGGCGCCGCCGGCCACCGTGTCGAACGGCTCGTCACCGGCGGCCCGCACCAGGCGCGGCGCACCGGCGTACGCGGCCAGGTCCTCGCCGCCGACAGGGAGGCGGTGGGTGACGGACACGGCGTTGTAGACGTCGACGAGGAGGTTGACCTCGGGCAGGCCCGCGGGCGCGCGGCGGATCAGGGCCTCGGCGCTGTTGCGCGTGCGCCCCGGCTTGGCGCCGAACGCGCCGTAGGCCGCGCGCCAGGCGGCGACGTGCGGATCGGCGGTGACGTCGAGGCCCTCGGTCGTCGCGGCGGCCCGCGCGAGCTGAGCGGACGACCAGGCGTCGCCGGGGCCGGCGGGCAGCCTGTCCGCCGCGATCACCAGCACGGTGAAGTCGGGCCGCAGCGCGCGGACGGCTTCCTCCACGCGCACGCTCGCCGCCGCTGCTTCGAGGTCCGGGTACGGGGACATGGGCGGTGCCGCCTTCCTGCGGGCGTCGCGCGGCCGGTCGCCGGGGTGTCGGCCTCCGGCTCGCCGGTCGTTTGGATGTGCTCGACGGTAGCATCAAACGACCGCGAGCCGGGAGGCGCGAAGATGACGGGCATGAGCGGGAACACCGGAGCAACGGCGGACGCGGGCGAGCCCGGCGACGACAGGTCGGTCATGGAGGCCGTCGCCGCCCGCGTGCGGGCGCTGCGCAAGGACCGGGGCTGGAGCCTCGACGCCCTCGCCACCCGCGCCCGCGTCAGCAAGGGCATGCTCGTCGCCCTGGAGAACGCCCGCTCCAACCCCAACCTCGCCACCCTGGTCCGCCTCTGCGACGCCTTCGGCGTCCCCCTGACCGAGCTGCTGCAGCAGCCCGCGGCGCCGCTGCTGCAGCCCACGCCGCCCGACGGCCAGCCCGTCCTGTGGAGCGGCCCGGACGGCGGCAGGGGCCTGCTCGTCACCGGGGCCGCCCCGCCCGTGGGCGCCGAGTTGTGGCACTGGCGGCTCGCGCCCGGCGAGGAGCACCGCAGCGAGGCCCACGTGCTCGGCACGGTGGAGCTCCTCCACGTGCTGCGCGGCACCCTCGCCGTGTCCGTCGCAGGACAGGAGGTCGTCCTTCCGCAGGGGTACGGACTCCGCATGGCGGGCGATCGGCCCCACTCCTACGCGAACCGTACGGAGTCGGAGGTCGAGTACTCCGGTGTCGTGCTCGTACCGCCGCACGGCTGACCCCGGGTGGACGGCCGGAGTGCTCCGGCCGCGTCCACAGGCTGTGGGCAATGTCCCGCGCGGCGCGCCGAAGGGCCCCCGCTGCTCCTGGTATGCGGCCGATTGTCGCCTTCGCGCTCCCGTGCCGTGGCTGCGCCGGGAGCCTGTCGCCCGGTAGGCTTTCCGTGTGATCTTCAAGCGCATCGGAAACGGGCGGCCGTACCCCGACCACGGCCGGGAGAGCACCCGGCAGTGGGCGGACGTCGCCCCGCGCCCGGTGCGGCTCGACCAGCTGGTGACCACCAAGCAGCAGCTCGACCTGGAGACCCTCCTGGCCGAGGACTCGACGTTCTACGGCGACCTCTTCGCCCACGTCGTCAAGTGGCACGGCGACCTCTACCTCGAGGACGGCCTGCACCGCGCCGTGCGCGCCGCGCTCCAGCAGCGCCAGGTGCTCCACGCCCGCGTGCTCGAACTGGGCTAGCGAAGGCCGGCCGGGCCGCGCGCCCGTGCGGGGCTTCAGGCGCCCGGGGCCGTTCGGAGACTGTTTCCGGCCGTTGTTCGGCCTTTCGGGTTGGGCCGCGCGAACCCATTGATCATTTAGTAGGCAGCGGCCCCGGCCCGCACTACGCTGCGCCCATGAGCATGCTCACCCCTCCCGGCATGGGCAGGAAGTACCGCATTACGGGCAAGCGATTCCCGCACATGCGCCGCCCCAGAAACCGCCGCAGGATCGTGCTCGCCGCAGTCACCTCAGCCGTCGCGTTCTCCCTGGCGGGATGGGGGACCTTCCAGCTCGTCGACGTCTTCACCGGGGGCCCCGGCGAGACCCGGGCCCACGGAGCGGGCGCGAAGGGCGGGAAGGGGGCGAAGGACGGCGACTGCAAGGCGGCGGACGAGGGCGCGGAGCCGGAACAGCTGCCACGGCCCTCCGACATCACCGTCAACGTCTACAACGCGACTCCGCGCGGCGGACTCGCGAAGATCACCGCGGACGAGCTCAGGAACCGCGGCTTCAGGATCGGAAAGGTGGGCAACGCGCCCGCCCTCTACGACAAGAAGGTCGAGCGGGTGGGCCTGCTGATCGGCGCCCCGACGGCCGCCGAGACGGCGCTCAGAGTCGTCGGCACCCAGATGGCCGGGGCCGAGGTCAAGAACGACGCCCGCGCGGCCGACGAAGAGGTCGACCTGGTCATCGGCAACGAGTACAAGGAGCTCACGGCGCGGCAGGACGCCGACCGCGCCCTGACCGACATGGGCGTCGAGCCCGGGCAGGCGCCCCCTTCGGACGCCCCCTCCTCGCCGCCCCCGTCACCCTCGAAAGCGGCCTCCCCGGCGCCGAAGCCCTCGAAGTGCTGAGGAAAGCGCTGAGGTAAGCGCTGAGAAAAGCCAAGCGCTGAGAAAAAACCGGGAGCCGGGGGGGGGGGGGGGGG
>NZ_JBPQTS010000292.1:0-2962 GCF_051386455.1 Streptomyces sp. URMC 124 | reverse complement strand
CCACCCGGCCCTTACCGTGTCCGACGTGAAGATCTCGGTCCCGGTCCCCGTACCCGCCACGGCGGTCCGCGTCTCGGTTCTGGTCGTGGACGGCGTGTTCGACTCCGGGCTCGCGGCCGTGCTCGACGTGTTGCGGGCGGCCAACGCGCTGCGCCACGAGGTGGCGGAGCCGCCGCCCGCCTACGACGTGACCTGCGTCAGCCCGCACGGGCCCGTCCGTACGGCCGCGGGGCACCGGGTGGACGCCGTCACCCCGGACGCGGCGACCCGCCCGCCCCGCGTCCTGGTCGTGCCCGGTGTCGGGCACCGGCACGCCGAGCCGCTCGCCGCGTGGGTGGGCTCGCCCGACCGGGAGGCCGAGCGGGCGCTCGTGCGGGAGGCCCGCGCCGCCGGTACGCCCCTCGCCGCCGCCTGTACCGGCACGTTCCTGCTCGCCGAGAGCGGCGTGCTCGACGGGCAGGCCGCCACCACCACGTGGTGGCTCGCGCCTGCCTTCCGGCAGCGCTACCCGGACGTCCTCCTGGACGAGTCCCACGCGCTCACCCGCGCCCCGGGCGTCACCACGGCCGGCGCCGCCATGGCACACCTCGACCTGGCCCTCTCCCTCGTACGGGACGCCAGCCCGGCCCTCGCGGAGCTCACCGCCCGCTATCTGCTCATCGACCCCCGGCCCACGCAGGCGAGCTACGCCGTGCCCGGCCACTTGGCGCGTGCCGATCCCATGGTCGCCGCGTACGAGCGCTGGGTGCGCGAGCACCTCGAACATCCTCTGCGCATCGCCGACGCCGCCCGCACGCTCGGCGTCAGCGAGCGCACCCTGCAGCGCGCCGTCGACCGCGTCCTCGGGACCTCGCCGCTCCGCTTCGCCCAGCGGATCCGGCTGGAACAGGCCGCGCATCTCCTCCGTACGACCGCCCTGCCCACCGACGCGGTGGCCCGCCGCGTCGGCTACGAGAACGCCACCACCCTCACCGCCCTCATCCGTGACCGCCTCGGCACCACCCCGGGCCGGCTCCGTCGTCAGTCCTGAGGCCGCTGAGGCCCGGGCCGCCGCGCCCGGCCGTACCACTTGTGGCTGTTCGGGCCGGAGATGCCGGGGGTGCCCAGCCAGTCGTCGGGGGACGCCTCGGGTTCGCTGCGCATGTCCTTCGCCGCGCGCGGGTCGCCCGACATGATCTCCCGCGCGAGGCGTTCGGCCTGCGCCGCGGGGTCCTCGTCCGTGACCGGCCGTGTGGTCCCGAAGTGGCCCCTGAACCCCCAGGAGCCGTCGGGCTGCCGCACGTAGTCACGGAAAAAGAGGCGTATCTCGTCGAGGGTCCCCGGGGGTGACCAGACCGCCCCCACTTCGCACGTCCATGCGTCGAGCCGGTCGGCGTCGGAGCGAAGGGCGTCCCCGAGCAGCCGGGCGACGGCCGCGGAGGGCCACTCCCAGCTGCGGTCCTTGATGGCTCGCTCCACCTCGGCGTCGTACTGCCCGGCATCGAACCGGAGCCCGTCGGCATACTCGGCATAGCCGGCATACGAGGAGCCGGGCTCGTCCCATTCCCAGACCACCGTGTCGCCCTCGCGCCGCATCGTCACGTCGAGGGTGCGGCAAGCACACGTGCACCACGCCGCCAGCTCCACTTCGTGCGGGGTTTCCCCCACGGCGAACGGTCCGCCGGGGAGCAGCCACGTACGTGCGTCGCCGCAGATCACACCTCCGTAGTCACGCTCAAGGAAGTCGGTGCCGTCGGCCAGTGGGCGGACTTCGGGGCTGCCGTACCGATCCTTCGGGTCCGAAGGGATCACATGGATGCCGAAGACCGGCAGGGGTTCCTTCATCCGTCCAGCCTCGGGCCCGCCCGCACCGGCTGTCACACCGTTTTCCGCCTGTGCGCGCGAGATTGCTCAAGCCCGTCGTCGACGTCGGATCCGCCGCCGGGCTGCCCGGCTTCGGGGCCTTGGGCAAGCCCGCCGCCCCGCTGCCGAACTCCCCGTCGAACACCCGGAGTTGGCGCCCGTCCTGACCGGGCGGGCCTTCCGTCCGGCCCCGGAGAGTGGGAAACTGCCGCGTATGCGGGCATTGACGCGCCTACGGGGACGATCGGTGCTGTGTGCAGCGGGTGCGGTGGCGCTCACGGCCGCGGCGGGGGTGGGGCTCACCGGCTGCCGTCAGGAGGGGGCGGGCGGGCTGGACTCGGTGATCGTCGCCGTGAACGCCGACAAGCGGGCCACCGCCCGCCTGGAGCACGACGGCTATCCCGTCCAGTGGCTGACCTGCACGGGCAAGGCCGAGGACCCCGGAGTGACGGAGAAGGGCTCGCCGCGCCCGGTCAACGCCGTCGGCGTCGACTGCGACGGCCGCACCAGCGGCGGGCAGAAGATCATCGTCTACGGGCGGGTGACGGGGCTTCACGACGACTCGTGCGTGCAGGGGAAGCTGACGGCGAAGGTCGACGGGAAGACGGTCTTCACGGCGAGCGTCCTCGGCGACTGCTCGGGCAGCGGCGTGACGAACGGCGGCGGTGGCGACTGCGGGGGTGGCGGCGGCAAGGGAGACAAGGGCGACAAGGGCGACAAGCCCACCGACAACAAGGGCTCCGGCAACAAGGGCTCGGACGGTGGCGGCTCCGGCGGCAAGGGCGACAAAAACTGGCAGGACGGGCATCACCAGTCCAAGTAGAAGCCCCTTACGGGCGCCCGCTTACCCTTGGTCCATGTCCGAAGAGTCCCCGCTCATCAAGAGCCTGCGTGCGGCCGTCGACGCCGCACCCGACGACGTGCCCCTGCGCCTGCACCTCGCCCAGCTCCTCCTCGACGCGGGGCACGGACAGGACGCGATCTCCCAGGTCGCCGCGGCCCTGCAGCGGGAACCGGGCAACGCCGAGGCCCAGGCGCTGATCGCCCGCGCCGTCGCCCCGCCGGTGACGGCCCCGGCCACGGCCACGGCCCCCGCGCAGGCCCCCGCCCCGGCACAGGC
>NZ_JBPQTS010000291.1:0-2965 GCF_051386455.1 Streptomyces sp. URMC 124 | reverse complement strand
CCGGCTGCTGGGCCGGCGGCCCGTCGAGGACGCCTGGCGCCGGGCGCTGGCCGCCGAGCAGTGCGTCGGCGCGGCGCGTCCATACGGTGGCGCGGAACCGGCGGGTGTGGCTGTGGGCGTGACGGGGCGTCGGGTGCGGCAGTGAGTGTGCCGTACTGACGTACCGTCAGACGGGTGAAGTGCGGGCGTATTTCCCGACCGGGCGGCAGGTCGCTGCGTAGCCTTGATCATGCGGTCGAGAACCACGGGGAGGCTGCGGTGCGGTGCGCCGTGCCCGGCGGACGCTCGGGGATGCGGGGTTCCCGTCGGGAACCCCGACCGCCGGGCACCGGCACACGCACCGCGGCCGCCCCGTCACTCGACCGCGTTCGCTTTCGGGCGGGTGCCTCCGCGCACCCGCCCCGGGTGTCGCGGAGGACTCCGCGCCCGCCGTGACGGCGGCGCCTGACCGGCGGGACGGGAGGTGGCGCTTGCTGCGGTTCCCGCATCGCAGGGCGGGTGGCCCGGAGTTGCGTGCCGTCGCGGTGGTGGAAGGCGGGTGCCCCGGCCCTTGATGCTTCGGCGAGCCCCCGGCTCGGTGAGCCCTGTGCCGCCGCGGCGGCCGGTGACTGCGGCGGTGGTGTCCGGCGGTGCCGGATCGGTGGGACGGGAGGCTGCGGTGGGGCGTGAGGCGTGGCGCCCGGCGGTGCTTCGGCGCCGCCGGGCCGGTTGCGGCGGGTGGGTGCTCACCGTCGCGGCGGTGGCAAGAGCCGGGCTCGGCCCTGCGGGCCGCGGCGGTCTGCGCCGGGTGCGGTGGTACGCACGCGCGACGCGCGGCCCTGCGGGTCGGGCCGGCCGGCCGGATGGCTCGTGGCCGGTCGCGCGTGATCGCGCCGGAGGCGGGGCGCGGGTCCGCGCCCCGGTGCTTCGGCGCTCCTCGCCCGCCGCGGCGGCGCGCGACCACTTCTCCCCGCCGCAGCGGTGCGTAACCACCATGGTGGCGTTCGGCGGTGCCCGCCCGGCGGGCGGCCCGGGGCGCGGGAGCGCCGCCCGGCCTTCGCCGGCGCGGCGGGCGAGCGCCCTCGTGGTGGCCGGCGGGGCCGTCCTCGCCCTCGCCGGGTGCGGGGCCGCGCCCCGGTCGCCCGCAGCGCACGAGAGCGTCGACGCGTCCCCCGACCGCTGCGGACACGGCTGGCGTCACCCCCGCCCCGGCACGCACACGTTCACTCTGCACAACACCTCCGGCACCGTCACCGAAGTCCAGCTCACGGACCGCCGCACCGGCGCCGTCCTCGGAGAGGCCGAGGGGCTGGCGCCCGGAGCCGCGCGGTCGCTCCCGGTACGGCTCGGCGCGGGCACGTACGCCTTCGTGTGCCTGGGCGACGACACCGACCCCGTCACCGGCCCCGCCGTCCGCGTCCCCGGCGACGCCCGCCGCACCCGCAGCGGCCCCGCCGCCCGGCCGCTGTCCGTGCACGACCTCATCCCGCCCGCCCTCGCCTACCAGCGCCGGGTGGGCCGCGGCCTGACCCGCCTCGTGGCCGCCACCGACGCCCTGCGCACGGCCGTCCGCACCGGCGACCGCGCCGCCGCCCGCTCCCGCTGGCTCACCGCCCACCTGGCCTACGCCCGCCTCGGCGCCGCCTACGGGGCCTTCGGCGACGCGGGCGACGCCCTCGACCGCACCACCGCCGGGCTGCCCCGCGGCGTGCGCGACCCGGGCTTCACGGGCTTCCACCGCGTCGAGTACGGCCTGTGGCACCACGAGCCCGCGCCGGGGCTGCGCCGCGCCGCCGACCGGCTCGCCCGCGACGTCCGCGCCCTGCGCGCCGGCTGGGCCCGCACCCGGATGGACCCCGCCGACCTCGGCCGGCGCGCGCACGAGATCCTCGAGGACACCCTGCGGGCCGAGCTGACCGGCCGCACCGACTACGGCAGCGGGAGCGGCCTCGCCACCGCCCGCGCGCACGTCGACGCCACCCGCGCCGTCCTCCGACCCCTCCGCCCCCTGCTGCGCACCCGCTATCCGGGCCTGCCGGCCCTCGACCACCGCCTGGACCGCACGACCCGGACCCTCGACGCCCACGCCCACCACGGGAGATGGACCCCGCTCGGACACCTGGACCGCGCCCGGCGGTCCCGCATCGACGCCGCCGTCGGCGACCTCACGGAACGCCTGGCGTCCGTCGCCGCGCTCTGCGACGCGAGGAGGACGCCGTGAGGGGCGTCGTCCCGGGGCGCCTCGTACGGCGCGTGCCGTGGCGGGGCCTTCGCGTGGGGCACTGGCGGTGTCTCGGTCGCGGCCGGTCCGCGCAGGTTCCATTTCCCGTGGTGGGCGTGGGCGTCGTGGGACGTGTCCTTCCGGGGGACGGGCTCTGCACGGTGTACCGGCGGCCCCGGCCGCGCCCGCGCCGTGCGATGCCCGGAGGGTGCCATGAGGCCCGTCCCGGGGCGATTCGTTCGGCGTGTGACCCGCCGCGGCGCCCGGTGGTGCGCGCCGGCGGCAGTCATTGCGGCCGCGCTCGGCGAGGCCGGGAGGATGCCATGACCTGTCTCCTGCGGCACATCGTGGGACGTGTTCCCGGCGTGGGTTCTTGCACGGTGAGCCGGCGGCCTCGGCCGCGGCCGCTCTGGGCGATGTCGGGGGGCGTCATGCGGCCCGTCCCGCGGCATGTCGTGCGGCGTGTGACCCGCCGCGGCGCCCTGCGGAGCGCGCACGCGGCAGTCGTCGCGATCGCGCTCAGCGACGCCGGGAGGACGTCATGAGCGGCGCCTCGCGGCGGGGTCCGCGGCGCGGCGTTGCGGTGGTCGGTGACGCGGGCGCCCCGCGCGGCGGGCGGAGGGCGCCGTGACGTCCGGCTCGCGGCGCCTCCCGCGGGGCGTTGCCCGGCGCCGGCTCCTGCGCGGCGCGCTCGCCGCCGGCGCCGTCGCCGGGCTCGTCGCGCCCGCCCCCGCGCCCCCGTCGCCCTCCGGCCGCGGCGGCGAG
>NZ_JBPQTS010000290.1:0-3026 GCF_051386455.1 Streptomyces sp. URMC 124 | reverse complement strand
CCGGTTTCCGGATGTCGGGGCTCCGGATGCGGAAACAGCACGCCCTACCGTCCTGCCCATGGTTCAGGTACACCCGCGGCCCGGGGCCGGAGACACGGTAACGAGCGTCACCGATGCGGGGCCGCGGCCCGGCAAGCGCAGGAGCAAGGGCCTGGGCGGCAACTCCGTAGGCCTGCTCGGCAGCGCCGTCATCGGGATCTCCACCGTCGCCCCCGTCTACTGCCTGACCTCCACCCTCGGCCCGACCGTCGGCCAGGTCGGCGTGCAGATGCCCGCCGTCTTCCTGGCCGGCTTCCTGCCGATGCTGCTGGTCGCCTTCGCCTACCGCGAGCTCAACAAGGCCGTGCCCGACTGCGGCACGTCCTTCACGTGGACGGTGCAGGCGTTCGGGCCGCGCGTCGGCTGGATGTGCGGCTGGGGCCTGGTGATCGCCACGATCAGCGTGCTGTCGAACCTGGCGGGCGTGGCCACGTCGTTCTTCTACCTCCTGCTGGGCGAGATCACCGGCAGCGGCTCGGTGGCCGCCCTCGACGGGAACCGGCCCGTGCACGTCGCCACCTGCCTCGCCTTCATCGCCGTGGCGACGGCGATCAGCTACCGCGGCATGACCGCGACCAAGGGCGTGCAGTACGCCCTGGTCGCCCTGCAACTCGCCGTCCTGGCCGTCTTCGCGGCGATGGCCCTCGTCAAGGCCCGCTCGGGCGACCTGCCCGCCTCCATCGACTTCTCCTGGACCTGGCTCGACCCCTTCGCCGTCCGCTCCTTCGCGGCGTTCACCGCCGGGCTCTCCCTCTCGATCTTCATGTTCTGGGGCTGGGACGCGTGCCTGACCGTCAACGAGGAGACCGAGGGCAGCGCGAAGACCCCCGGCCGCGCCGCGCTCCTCGCCATGGTCGTCCTCGTCGGCTCGTACCTGGTCACCGCCGTCGCCGCCCAGATGTTCGCGGGCGTCGGCGAGGAGGGCACCGGCCTCGGCAACCCCGGGACCGCCGACAACGTCTTCGCCGCGCTCGCCGACCCGGTCATGGGCACGGCACTGGGTGTGCTGCTGTTCGTGGCGGTCCTCGCGTCGGCCGCCGCCAGCCTCCAGACGACGTTCCTGCCCGTCGCCCGCACCGTCCTGGCCATGAGCGCCTACGAGGCCCTGCCCCCGTCCTTCGCCCGCATCCACCCGCGCTTCCGGTCACCGGGCCGCGCGACGGTCGCGGCCGGCATCGCCACCGGCGTCTTCTACGCCGCCATGAGCTTCCTCAGCGAGAACGTCCTCATCGACACGATCTACGCGCTCGGCCTGATGATCTGCTTCTACTACTCGATCACGGCGTTCGCCTGCGCCTGGTACTTCCGCGGGCAACTCGGCCGCTCGGCGCGCGACGCGCTCTTCAAGGGCGTCTTCCCGGCCCTCGGCGGCGCTCTCCTCGCCGCCGTCTTCTGCAAGACGCTGTACGACATGTGGGACCCGACGTACGGCAGCGGGAGCTCCGTCCTGGGCGTGGGGTCGGTGTTCGTGATCGGAGTGGGCCTGCTGCTGGTCGGCGCGGCCCTCATGGAGCTGATGCGACGGCGCAGCCCGGCGTTCTTCCGCGGCGAGGTGCTGACGCGGTCGACGCCGGCGCTGGTGGTCGAGGAGTAGAGGGCGCCCGGGCCGCCGCCAGGAGCTGCCCAGGGCCTTGTGCGGGGCCTAGCCCCAGGTGGTTCCGGCCGGCTCTTCGATGGTCGTGTTCAGGCGGTTGAAGAAGTTGGTCGTGGCGACCATGAGGATGATCGCGGCGAGCTGCTCCTCGGTGAAGAGGTCGGCGGCCGCGTCCCAGATGTCGTCCGGGACGGCCTTGCCGGTGTGGTCGGCGAGCCGCGTGGAGGCCTCGGCCAGGGCCAGCGCGGCCCGCTCGGCGTCGGTGAAGAACGGGGCCTCGTGCCAGGCGGCGACCGCGTGCAGCTTCTCGTCGGTCAGCCCCGCCTTCTTCGCGCTCGCCACGCCGCCGTACACGCAGGCGCTGCAGCCGTTGATCTGGCTGACCCGCAGGTGGACCAGCTCCAGGATCTCCTGCGGCACGCCGCCCTTGTGCATGGCCTTGAAGAGATGCTGGATGCCCGTCATGGTGTCGGGCAGGACCGTCGCAGGGTTCTTCATCCGAGCCGTCATGATCAAATCCTCTGTGTCATGGTGGCCGGCAGGGGCGTCCTCCCCGGCCGGTTGCCGTCCGTCACTTCACTGACGGATCAGAACAGGGGGATGTGACAGGTGAGCGAAAAAGATGTCGAGAAGGATGTCGAGAGGGATCTTCTGGCGCAGCGCTTCGAGGAGCACCGGCCGCATCTGAGGGCAGTGGCCTACCGCATGCTCGGCTCGCTCGCCGAGGCCGAGGACGCGGTGCAGGAGACGTGGCTCAAGCTGAGCCGCTCCGACGTCTCGGAGGTGGCGAACCTCGGCGGCTGGCTGACCACCGTGACCGGCCGGGTGTGCCTGGACATGCTGCGCTCGCGCGCCACGCGGCACGAGGAGCCGCTGCACGACCAGGACGGGCAGGTCGTGCGCCTTCCCGACCCCGTCATCAGCGGAGCGGACCGCATCGACCCGGAACAGGAGATCCTCCTGGCCGACTCGGTCGGCATCGCCCTCATGGTCGTCCTGCAGACCCTCGCTCCCGCGGAGCGGCTCGCCTTCGTCCTGCACGACATGTTCCACGTGCCCTTCGACGACATCGCCGACGTCATCGACCGCACCCCCGCCGCGACCCGGCAGCTCGCCAGCCGCGCCCGCCGCCGCGTCCAGGGCCGGGCCCCGGCGCCCGACAGCGACCTCGCCGCCCGCCGCCGGGTCGTCGACGCCTTCCTCGCCGCCGCGCGCGGCGGCGACTTCGACGCCCTCGTCGCCGTCCTCGACCCGGACATCGTGGCCCGCTCCGACGGCGGCACCCTCCTCCCGAGCGCCCTGCGCCGCGGCGCGACCGAGGTCGCCTCGCAGGCGATCACGTTCGCCCGCTTCGCCGAGGCGGCCCTCCCGGCCCTCATCAACGGCACGCCCG
>NZ_JBPQTS010000289.1:0-3137 GCF_051386455.1 Streptomyces sp. URMC 124 | reverse complement strand
ATAAGAGACAGGGCCGGCGGGGCGGAAGGGCCGGCGGAGGGGGTCTCGCGGGTCTCCCTCCCCATTATGTTGGTCGGCCAAGTAATGCGCTACAGTGGCGTCCGAGCCAATGATTGGCCGACCAATAATGGTCGGCCAACTATCTGTCGATGATTCATCGAGGGGACAGCCATGACCACCGCTTTCGACCCGATCGACCTCGCCGGCGTCCGACTCTCCAACCGCATAGCCATGGCGCCGATGACCCGCAGCCGCGCCGGCGAGGGCGGCACCGCCACCGATCTGACCGCCGAGTACTACGCGCAGCGCGCCTCGGCCGGCCTGATCATCACCGAGGGCGTCCAGCCGTCCGTCGTCGGCCAGGGCTACCCCTGGACCCCGGGCCTGCACAGCGACGAGCAGGTCGCCTCGTGGCGCAAGGTCACCGACGCGGTGCACGCCAAGGGCGGCCGGATCTTCGCGCAGCTCATGCACACCGGCCGCATCGGCCACCCGGTGCTGCTCCCCGAGGGCCTGACGCCGGTCGGCCCCTCCGCGGTCGCCGCCGTGGGTGCCACCTTCACCCCCGAGGGCATGAAGGACTTCGTCACCCCCCGCGAGCTCACGGGCGAGGAGGTGCGCGCCACCGTCGCCGACTTCGCCGCCGCCGCGCGCAACGCGATCGAGGCCGGCTTCGACGGCGTCGAGCTGCACGGTGCCAACGGCTACCTGATCCACCAGTTCCTCGCGCCCGGCTCGAACCACCGCACGGACGAGTGGGGCGGCAGCGTCGGGAACCGCATCCGCTTCGCCGTCGAGGTCACCCGCGCCGTCGTCGCCGAGATCGGGGCCGCCCGGACCGGCCTGCGGATCTCCCCGGCCAACCCGCTGCACTCGATCGAGGAGCCCGACGCCGAGGAGACGTACACCGCGCTGATCGACGCCCTGGAGCCGCTGGGCCTGGCCTACCTGCACATCATGGAGGGGGCCGAGATCCGCGAGCTCACCTCGGAGCTGCGCAAGCGCTTCTCCGGGGTCCTGATCCTCAACGCCCGCACCGACGGCCCCACCGGCCCGGACGCCCTCGCGCTCATCGAGGACGGCACCGCCGACGTCATCAGCTACGGGCAGCTCTTCCTCGCCAACCCCGACCTGCCGGCCCGCCTCGCGGCCGGAGGCCCGTTCAACGCCGCGGACCGTGCGACCTTCTACGGCGGCGAAGGCGCCAAGGGCTACACGGACTACCCGGCGCTGGGCGAGTAAGCGACCGAGCGGGGGATCGTACGAGAGCGGGCGGCCGTCCTGGCCCCCCGCTCTCGTATGTCCGCTGTCCTGTCTGTCCTGTCTGCCCTGCCTGTCCTGTTCTGCCTGCCCTGTCCGCAGGTGCCCTAGCGCGCCGTCTGCCCGTGCACGTACTCCACCAGGCGCGTCAGCGCGTCCGGGTTCGTGTTCGGCAGGACGCCGTGGCCCAGGTTGAAGACGTGGCCCTCCAGGCCGGACGCCGCGTCCAGGACCTCACGGGCCTTCAGCTCCACGGCCTCGTGGCCGGCGAAGAGGACGGCCGGGTCCAGGTTGCCCTGCAGGGCCTTGCCCGGGCCGACGCGGCGGGCGGCCTCGTCCATCGGGACGCGCCAGTCCACGCCGACGACGTCCGCGCCGGCCTCGCCCATCAGGCCGAGGAGCTCGCCGGTGCCCACGCCGAAGTGGATGCGGGGCACGCCGTGGTGGGCGACCGCGTCGAAGACCTTGGCCGAGGCCGGCATGACGTAGCGGCGGTACTCGGACGGGGCGAGGGCGCCCGCCCAGGAGTCGAAGAGCTGGACGGCCGAGGCGCCCGCCCGGATCTGCACGTCCAGGAAGGCGGACGTGATGCCGGCGAGGCGGTCGACGAGGTCGGCCCACAGCTCCGGGTCGCCGTACATCATGGCCTTGGTGTTCTCGTACGTCCGCGAGGGGCCGCCCTCGATGAGGTAGCTCGCGAGCGTGAACGGCGCGCCGGCGAAGCCGATGAGCGGGGTCGCGCCCAGCTCGGCGGTCAGCATGCCGACGGCCTCGGTGACGTAGGAGACGTCGGAGGCCTCCAGCGGGCGCAGCCGGTCCAGGTCGGCGCGGGTACGGATCGGCTCGGCGACGACCGGGCCGACGCCCGGCTTGATGTCGAGGTCGATGCCGACGGCCTTCAGCGGCACCACGATGTCGCTGAAGAAGATCGCGGCGTCCACGTTGTGGCGGCGCACGGGCTGCAGGGTGATCTCGGTGACCAGCTCCGGCCGCATGCAGGACTCCAGCATCGGGATGCCCTCGCGCACCTTGCGGTACTCCGGCAGGGACCGTCCGGCCTGCCGCATGAACCACACCGGCGTGTGCGGCACCGGCTCGCGCCGGCACGCCCTCAGGAACGCCGAGTCGTACGCCGCCGTGCGGCCGGTCTGCTGCTGGCCGGCGGGCTGGCCGGCATCCCTGCGCTCACTCATGCCCCAAATCTTCGCACGGGCCGAACGAGTGACCCGCCCATGTGGGTGTCCCTACCCGGAACCGCGCTCCCTTCCGCCTAGTCTTCCGGGCATGGCTGCGGCGCAGGGACACCTCTCGGACGGTCCGGACGACGAGGATGGGGAGGACTCCCCGTCCGTCTTCCGGCAAGCGGTCGCCGGGCTGCAAGGAGTGCGCCTGCGGCCGGAGATCGAGCTCGACGCGACGCCGCCGCCCCAGCGGCTCGCCCCCTACTCGTACGCGCTGGAGGCCGCGGTCGTCGTCGACGACCAGGAACTGGCCGACGGGCGGCTCATCCTGCTGCACGACCCCGCCGGGCACGAGGCCTGGGGCGGGACGTTCCGGCTCGTGACGCTCGTGCACGCGGACCTGGAGCCGGAGATGGCGGCGGACCCACTGCTGCCCGAAGTGTGCTGGTCCTGGCTCACCGGCGCCCTGGAGGCCCGGCGCGTGCCGTACGAGGCGCCGAGCGGGACGGTCACGCGGGCCGGGTCGCACTACTTCGGCGGGCTGCGGGACCGCGAGCCGTCGACGCGGATCGAGATCCGGGCTTCGTGGTCACCGGTGCCGCCGGTGCCGCCGGCGGCGGCGAAGCCGGTCCGGGCGGTGCGGGGCGGCCCCGACGGCGGGGCCGAGGGGGAGACGGGGCCGGGCGCGGGGGGCGT
>NZ_JBPQTS010000288.1:0-3219 GCF_051386455.1 Streptomyces sp. URMC 124 | reverse complement strand
GGGTCGGCGGGACGGTGAAGATCGTTAAGGGTGGGGGAGGGCCGGAAGTGACCGAAGTCACCCGGAGTGGGGCGATTCCCGGGTGGCCCCGGGCTCCTTCTCCGGGTCGCCCCGGACCTCTCCTGCGGGCGGCCCCTCCGGGAAGTCCCCAGGGTCGGGGACGCCCGTGTCCAACCAGGGGAGTAGCCGCCCGGTGCCCGCTCATCCTCCCGGAGGCCCGCCAATCGATACGAGGGCATGACGCCTGGCCGGGGCCGCGCCCCTAATGTTGAGGTCGAGCGGCGGGTGGCAGCACTCGTCCCCCGAGGTCAGACGCCCGCCGCTCGTGAGACTTCACGGACAGGGGACGGGACCGGACACAGGAGCGCAACCATGGCGGACACGGCGGGACGTACGGTCATCCGGTCGCGCGGCCACCGGGCGGCCGGCCTGGTCACGGGCCTCTTCGCACCCCGGCCCTCCGGCACCCGCCACCCGGCGGTCGCCGTGGCCATGGTGCTGCCCGCGGCGGTGTTCCTCGCCGTCCTCTTCGGCGGCTGGGACGCCGTCGTCACACAAGCGTCGTCCGTCGCCGGAATGCTGGGGCGCTGAGCGCTCAGGGTCCGGGAGAGCGGCCCGGGCCGGGGACAAGCCGGCGGATCAACCCCGTGGGGACGGGGGTACGGCGGACGGCACGAAGGGCCGGGCACCTGGGGAGGCGCCCGGCCCCTCGTATGTCTTCAGGTCATTCCCCCTGCACAACCATTCCACCTGCACAAACGGCCGGAGGCCGGAGCCCGTGAGCCCCGGCCTCCGGCCGATCGGCGTGCGCGATACTGGGATTGAACCAGTGACCTCTTCCGTGTCAGGGAAGCGCTCTCCCGCTGAGCTAATCGCGCGGGAAGGTCGGTGAAGACCCTGGTGGACGATACTGGGATTGAACCAGTGACCTCTTCCGTGTCAGGGAAGCGCTCTCCCGCTGAGCTAATCGTCCTTGGAGGTGGAGACGGGATTTGAACCCGTGTAGACGGCTTTGCAGGCCGTTGCCTCGCCTCTCGGCCACTCCACCAGGAGTGCGGGGGTTCGGGAAGATCCCCCAACTCGAGCGGACGACGAGACTCGAACTCGCGACATCCACCTTGGCAAGGTGGTGCTCTACCAACTGAGCTACGTCCGCAGTGTCTGGCCCGTTTCGCTTCCGCGTCCCGGCGACGTGTTGAACTCTAGCGGATTCCAGCGCCAGCTCAAATTCCGTTTCCGCAGCGTGCTGCCCTGATTGTTCGCCCCGGCCGCTCCGGACGGCCCCGCCATAGACTCGATGACGTGCACAGCTTCCCCCCGAGCCTCCCTCCGATGGCCCGCTTCGGCGGCCTCCTCGCCACCGATCTGCGCGACGTCACCCGCGACCCGGCCGCCCTGGAGTCCACCGGCTGGTGGGCGGTCGTCGCGGACTTCGAGGGGCGGCTGACCTGCGCGCGCTTCGGCGACGTGCGGCCCGCCCCGCCCCGCCCGGCGGCCGGCGCCCGGTGGCGCGGCCCGGCCCCGGGGGACTGGACCAGCTCCCTGGACCGCGCCGCCTACACCGCGGGCGTCCGCCGCATCCGCGAGCACATCGCGGCCGGCGAGGTCTACCAGGCCAACCTCTGCCGCGTCCTCAGCGCGCCCCTGCCCGACCCCGGCGCGGCGGACGTCGACGCCCTCACCGCCCTCCTCGCGCGCGACAACCCCGCCCCCTACGCGGGCTGCGTCCGCCTCCCCGCCCACGGCGTCGAGGTCGCCACCGCCTCTCCGGAGCTCTATCTGCGCCGCACCGGCCGGACCGTCGAGTCCGGCCCGATCAAGGGCACCGGCCGCACCGCCGCCGACCTCCTGGAGAAGGACCACGCCGAGAACGTGATGATCGTGGACCTCGTTCGCAACGACCTCGGCCGCGTCTGCGCCACCGGCTCCGTGACCGTCCCCGCCCTGTGCGCCGTCGAGCCCCACCCCGGGCTGGTCCACCTCGTCTCCACCGTGCGCGGCAGGATCGCCGACGGCGCCGGGTGGGCCGAGCTGTTCTCGGCCACCTTCCCGCCCGGCTCGGTCACCGGCGCCCCCAAGGAGAGCGCCCTGCAGATCATCCGCGCCCTGGAGACGGCCCCCCGCGGCCCCTACTGCGGCGGCGTCGGCTGGGTCGACGCCGACCGCGGCACCGGCCAGCTCGCCGTCGGCATCCGCACCTTCTGGATCGACCGCACCGCATCCCCCGCCCCCGTCCTCCGCTTCGGTACCGGCGCCGGCATCACCTGGGGCTCCGACCCCGAGCGAGAGTGGGCCGAGACGGAGCTCAAGGCTTCCCGGCTCCTCGCGATAGCGTCGGGCACCGGCACCCATCAGCCGCTCGGAGGGACGACACGGTGACGATCTGGCTCAACGGTTCGCTGCAGGACGCCGACAGCGCGCGCGTGTCGGTCCTCGACCACGGTCTGACCGTCGGCGACGGCGTCTTCGAGACGCTCAAGGCCGCCCACGGCCGCCCCTTCGCCCTCACCCGCCACCTCGCGCGGCTGACCGCCTCCGCCCGCGCCCTGGGCCTGCCCGAGCCCGACCTCGACGAGATCCGGCACGCCTGCGCGGCCGTCCTCGCCGCCGACCCCGTGCCGCTCGGGCGGCTGCGCATCACCTACACCGGCGGCCTCGCCCCCCTCGGCTCCGAGCGCGGCGCCGCCCGCCCCACCCTCGTCGTCGCCGTCGCCGAGACGCCCCGGCGCCCCGACACCACCGCCGTCGTGACCGTGCCCTGGACCCGCAACGAACGCGGGGCCCTCGCCGGCATCAAGTCCACCTCCTACGGCGAGAACGTCGTCGCCCTCGCCCGCGCCAAGGAGCACGGCGCCGGGGAGGCGCTGCTCGCCAACACCGCCGGGGCGCTGTGCGAGGGCACCGCCTCCAACGTCTTCGTCGTCCTCGACGGCGAGCTGCACACCCCGCCCCTCGCCTCCGGCTGCCTCGCCGGCATCACCCGGGCCCTCGTCCTGGAGTGGACGGGGGCCAAGGAGACGGACCTGCCCTACGACGTTCTGGAGCGCGCCGAAGAGGTCTTCCTGACCTCCTCCCTCCGCGACGTCCAGGCCGTCCGGGCCGTCGACGGCCGGGAGCTGCCCGCCGCACCCGGCCCGGTGACCGCCAAGGCCGCCCGGATCTTCGACGAGCAGTCGACGGCGGACCTCGACCCGTAGGGGGCCGCCGGGGGCGGGGGCG
>NZ_JBPQTS010000287.1:0-3223 GCF_051386455.1 Streptomyces sp. URMC 124 | reverse complement strand
CCGCCGGTGTCCGCCGCAACGGCGACCCGCCACAGCGGCGGACACCGGCGGTGCCGAACAGCCCGAGGCCGGCCCGGCACCGCCGAACACCCCCGTGGGGGGTAAGCGCCGTCGCGGCGGAGGGGCCGGGCGGCCACAACGGCAGACAAGCAACCGGGCCCCAGCCCACCCCTCCCGCCGCAACGGCGACCCGCCACAGCGGCGGACACCGGCGGTGCCGGACAACCCGAGGCTCGGCCCGGCACCGCCGAACACCCCGGTGGGGGTCAAGCACCGCCGCGGCGGAGGGGCCGGGGTCGGGCGCGGCCGTTGCCCCCCGCGGCGGGGCACCGGACTCAGTGGCGGGCCGCTGCCTCGCGTGTTGCCCTGGCCAGGCGGGTCACGTGCACGTCGTTGTCCGGGCGGAAACCGTAGCGGCGGCGGTTGAAGCCGAAGGCCAGGCCCGTGGACGGGTCGGCGAAGGCCTGGGAGCCGGCGGCGCCGCCGTGGCCGAAGGCGCGGGCGCCCAGGAAGGGGTACTTGTCCCCCATCGCGCCGAAGCCGAGGCCGAAGGCCATGTGCTGGCGGGTGACCAGGTCGTAGCCGATGGAGTGGATCTGGGCGAAGTCGGCGGCGGTGCCGGGCGTCAGCAGGGCTTCCTTCCCGCCGACGCCGCTGATGGCGGCCGCGTACAGCCGGGCGAGGCCGCGCGCGGAGGCCATGCCGCCGACGGAGGCGGGCCCGCCCGCGCGGATGACGCGGTGGTTCGGCAGGTCCTCCAGGACGGTGGGCTCGGAGGGGTGGTTGGTGTTGAAGGCGATGCCCGTGAGGCTCTGCGGCCCGGTGGCGCCTTCCAGCAGGACGCGCTTCTGACCGGGCGTCGGGTCCATGGGCTGGATGTCGAGGACGCGGTGCTCGTGCTCCTCGGGCAGGCCCATGTAGAAGTCGATGCCGTAGGGGGCGCGGATGCGCTCCTCGTAGAGCTCCTGCATGGTGCGCCCGGTGGCGCGGCGGACGACCTCGCCGGTCAGGGCGCCGATGACGAGGGCGTGGTAGCCGAAGGCGGTGCCGGGCCGCCAGTGGGGCTTCTGGCCGGCCAGCCGCTCGGCTATGGCGCGGTCGTCCGCGAGCTCCTCCGTGGTGAAGCCGCCCTCGGCTCCGACGACTCCGGCCCGGTGGGCGAGGAGGTCGCGCAGGGTGACGGACTCCTTGCCGGCGGCGGCGAACTCGGGCCAGTAGTGGGCGACCTCGCGGTCGAGGTCGAGCACGCCTTCCTGGACGAGGAGGGCGACGACGAGGTGGGCCGCGCCCTTGGTGGAGGAGAACACGCCGGTGAGCGAGTCGCCTTCGACGCCGGGGCCGCCCCACAGGTCGACGACCTGCTCGCCGTCGACGTAGGCGGCGAGCTGCGCGGAGTGCCCGGCCCGCTCCTCGGCGAAGGTGGCCTCGAACTCTTCGCGGACGCCTTCGTACCCCTTGGCGACGGTTCCCTGGACGACGCTCGCCTGCGCGGCGGTGGGGCTCGGCATGTGTGCTCCTTGTGGATCAGTGGTGACTTCGGTGAGTGCAGCAGAGCAGGGCCCATGGATATTTCGTGACGATCGTCATCTCCCCTGCACAGCAAACGGATTGGAAAGCTCCGCTTAGTTCTCCTCAAGGGCTGCCCCACCCGCGCCCCACCCGTTCCACCCCGCCGGAAGCCGTCCGCGCCTCCTTGACCCCCGCGCACCGCCTCCCTAGCGTGTGCGCTTCCCCCGGAGCACACCCCCGCCCAGGAGGCCCCGGCCATGCCCGCATCCCGCACGGTCCTCCTCACCGGTGCCGCCGGCCGCATCGGCACCGGGTTGCGCGCCCGGCTGCCCGCGCTCGGCCACCGCCTGCGCCTGTTCGACGCCCGCCCGGTGCCGGGCGAACCGGACGCCGTCACCGCGGACCTCGCCGACCGCGAGGCGCTGCGGGAGGCCGTCGACGGCGTGGACGCGGTCGTCCACCTGGCGGGCATCCCGCTGGAGGCCTCCTTCGAGGAGATCCTGCGCGCCAACGTCGAGGGCACGTACCGCCTGTACGAGGCCGTCCGGGAGGCCGGCGTCCGGCGCGTCGTCCTGGCCTCCAGCAACCACGCCGTCGGCTTCGCCCCCGTCCCCGCGGAAGGCGCCCCGCTCCTGCCCGCGCAGACCGCGCACCGCCCGGACACCTTCTACGGCCTCTCCAAGTGCTTCGGCGAGGACCTGGCCTCCCTCTACCGGGACCGGCACGGCATCGAGACGGTGTCCCTGCGCATCGGCGCGTGCTTGCCCGAGCCCACGTCGGTGCGCATGCTGTCGCTCTGGCTGAGCCCGGACGACTGCGCCCGGCTCGTGCACGCCGCCCTGACCGCCGAGGGCGTCGGCCACACCGTCGCCTACGGCAGCTCCGCGAACACCAGGCTGTGGTGGGACCTGTCGACCGCCCGCGCCCTGGGGTACGAGCCGCGGGACGACTCCGAGCCGTACGCGCCCACCCTGCTGGCGGCGGAGAGCGGGACCCCGCGCGAGGGCGGCGACCGCATCGGCGGCGAGTTCTGCGCGGCCGAGCCGCCCCGCTGGCGCCCGGAACCGGCACCTCGGTAATGGAACCGCAAAGAGGGGCCACTCGTTACCCGGGGCATGACCGCTATGACACCCGGCTCGAACATCCCCCTCTCCGTCGCTCGCGTGACGGTGGACGTCACCGCCCCGGTGCGGCTCGACGTGTCGGGCCTGCTGCTCACCGCCGACGGCAAGGTGCGCTCCGACGACGACTTCGTCTTCTACAACCAGCCCTCCGGGCCGGGCGTGACCCACCGCGCCGCTTCCGGCGCCTCGCCCGACGCCATCGTGGTGGACACCGCCGCCGTCCCGGCCGGCATCGAGAAGATCGTCGTGACCGCCAGCCCGGACGCCCAGGGCGCGAGCTTCGCCGGCGTCGAGCCGACCGCCACCGTCCGCAGCTCCGACGACGGCTCGGTCCTCGCCACGTTCACCCCGCCCCGGCTGGGCTCCGAGACCGCCCTGGTGGTCGTGGAGGTCTACCGGCGGGCGGGCGCGTGGAAGGTGCGCGCGGTCGGCCAGGGGTACGCGAACGGCCTGGCGGGGATCGCCACGGACTTCGGCGTGAGCGTGGAGGAGCCCGCGGCCCCCGCACCCGCAGCCCCCGCGCCTGCGGCCGTGCAGCCGCCCGCGCCCGTAGCCGTCCCGCCGGTAGACCTCCCCGACCACCAGGGCGG
>NZ_JBPQTS010000286.1:0-3248 GCF_051386455.1 Streptomyces sp. URMC 124 | reverse complement strand
CCCGGTGGGCGGGGGTGGGGCCGTTGGCGCCGAGGAAGGCGGATGTGCCGCCCTGCCCGGGGGACGGGGACGGGGACGGGGGCGGCGGTGCGACCGGGCCGGACGGTGCGGGCCTCGTCGGGCCGGGGAACGGGGCCGGTGCGCCTGCCCCGTCGGCGGGCGCGGGGCCGTTCGGGCTCAGGAAGGCCGACGTGCCGCCCCGCGCGGGCTGGGGTTCCCCTTCGGGGTGTCCGGCGCCGTTCCGGTCGCGGGCCCCTTCCGGATACGGCGCGGGCGGCTCGTCGTCGGCGGGCTTGCGGGGAGCGCCCGGCAGGGGGCCGGGGCCCGGTTCGCGGGAGCGGTCGGCGTCGGCCGGGGGGAGGGCGAAGGCCGCGCGCGGGACGGAGGGTTCCGCGGCGGTCTGGCCGGGGATCGGGCGCTCGGGGGACTCCGCGAGGGCCCGGCGCGCCCGGCGCCCGGTGGGGGCGACCGCGGCGGCCGACTCGGGCGTGCGGTCGGCCTCGGCGGGCGGCAGGGCGAACGCCGTGCGCGGCGCCTCGGCCTGCTGCGGCTGCGGCTGAGGCGGTTCCCTGCGCGCGCGCCGGCCCGTCGGCCCGGCGGGCGAGCCCTGCGGCGGTACGAGGCCGCTCGCGTCGCCGTCGCCGGCAGGCCTCGGCTCCGGACCGGCAGCGGGGGCGTCGTCGGGCCCGCCGCGCCCGTGCCGGGAGGCCCGGCCCGCCGGAGAGCCGTCGCCGTCGGCCGCCGCCGGAGGCACCGGCGGCTCCTCGTCCGTGCGGGGCTTGGCGCGCCGCCGCCCGGTGGGCGGGGTGTCGTCGTTCTGCGGGGCCGCGGCCGCGGCCGGCTGCGCCGCGCCGTCGCCCACGGTGTCGCCGTCCGCGCCCCGGCGCGCCCGCCGCCCGCTGCCCGGCGCACCGGAGCCCTCGGGGGCGGGCGTGGCGGGGGCCGCCTCGGAGGCCGAGGCGGAGGCGGAGGCCTCCGACGTGCCGCGGGCCCGCTGGGAGGGCACCGGCATGACGGTGGTGGCGTTCATCGTGTCCGTGGCGGACCGCCGCTCCGTGGCGGCGGGGCTGACCGGCCCGCCCTTCGCGGAGACGGGCACCTCCAGCACGTACGCGCTGCCGCCGGACGCGCCCGGCACGTCGTGGGTCTGCAGCACGCCGCCGTGCGCGCGCACGATGCCGCGCACGAGGGGCCCGTGGACGGGGTCGCCCCCCGCGTAGGGCCCGCGCACCTCGATCCGTACGACCTCGCCGCGCTGCGCCGCCGCGACGACGATCGTGGAGTCGCCGGACGGCGCGCCGCCCGCGGGGGCGCTGCCCGTGGCGTCGACGCCCGCGACGTCCGCGATCAGGTGCGCCAGCGCCTGGGCGAACCGCCCGGGGTCGACCTCGGCCTCGATGGCGGGGGCGTGCACCGCGAACTGCGCCCGCCCGGGGCCGATCAGCTCGACCGCGCCGTCGACGCCTGCGGCCACGACCTCGTCGAGGGCGACGGTCTCCCGCTCCAGCTTGGCCTCGCCGGAGTCCAGCAGCTGATAGGCGAGGACGTTGTCGACGAGCGTGGTCATCCGGGCGTACCCGGCGGAGAGGTGGTGCAGGATCTGGTTGGCCTCGGGCCACAGCTGGCCGGCCGGGTCGGCGGCCAGGGTGCCGAGCTCGGCGCGCAGTTGCTCCAGGGGCCCGCGCAGGGACTCCTTCAGGACGGCCTGCAGCTGCGCGTGGCGCGCGGCGAGCGCGTCGTACGCCCGGCGGTCGGTGAAGGTCATCACCGCGCCGACGAGCTGGTCGCCGTCGCGCACGGGCGCCGTGGTGAGGTCGACGGGCACGGCCCGCCCGTCCTTGGCCCACAGCGCCTGCCCGCGCACCCGGTGCTTGCGCCCGGAGCGCAGCGTGTCGGCGATCGGGGACTCCTCGTACGGGAACGGCGTGCCGTCCGGCCGGGAGTGGTGGATCAGCGGGTGCAGTTCCTTCCCGCCCAGGTCGCTGGCGCGGTAGCCGAGGATCTGCGCGGCGGAGGGGTTGAGCAGAACGATCTTGCCGGCGGTGTCGACGCCGACGACGCCCTCCGCGGCGGCGCGCAGGATCATCTCGGTCTGCCGCTGCTGACGGGCGAGTTCGGCCTCGGTGTCGAGCGTGCCGGTCAGGTCGCGGACGACGAGCATGAGGAGCTCGTCGCCCGTGTAGGGCTGGTGGTCGGCGTACGGGGTGCGGCCGTCCTCCAGGTTCGCGCTCGTCACCTCGACGGGGAACTGCGAGCCGTCCGTACGCCGGGCGATCATGCGGGTCGGCTTGGTGCGGCCGTCGTCGCTGTCGGGCAGGCGCATCGAGCCGGGGATGCGGCGCGAGTCGAAGTCGGGCAGGAGGGAGAGCAGTCCCCGCCCGACGAGCCCGGTGCCCGGGACCTCGAAGGTCTCGAGAGCTATGTGGTTGGCGTTGACGACGGTGCCGTTGCAATTGACCAGCAACAGGGCGTCGGGGAGGGCGTCGAGTATGGCTGCGAGGCGAGCAGCGCCTCGGGATGGCCTGCTGCTCACGACGACGCTTCCTCCCTGGTTACCGCACCTTGCCGACCCCGCCTGGCGGGCGCTCCGCCGCGCCGTGGCGTGTCACTGGAGCGCAGTCTACGGGCTGCCGGGGCGGGCGCGGCGGCGGACGAGGCGTGCGGCGAGGCGCGCCGGACGGGCGCCGTGGGGCGTCTGCCGCAGGCCCGACATGTCTTATGTGTCAGCCCTTGTGGTGGACATGGTGGGTGCTCGCGGGCGTGCCGAGCAGGCTGGAGAAGCGGTCCCAGCGGTCGATCTCGCACCCGTTCTTCCGTGTGAACTCGGCCTTCACGGGGCGGCCGGCCCACCGGCCGGTGACCTTGGCGCGCTGCGGGCCGCCGTAGATCATCGTGCACACCGAGTCCTCGGGGACGGGGGCGAACGGATCCTTTCCCCAGGTCGTCTGGCCGTCGATCTGGCCGCAGGCCTCTCTGACGCGCGGGTGCGTGCCGCCGGCCGGATGGCAGTAGAGCTCGTAGGTCCGGACGCCGGTGAGGTGGGTACCGAACTTCCCGGTGTCGCTGACGGTCACCGTGAGGTGGTCGTTGCTCTCGGGGTTGGCCGGGGGCATGGGGAGTCCGGCGGCCGTGGCGGCCGGGAGGGCGAGCAGGGCCACCGGAGCCAGTGCGGCGGTGGCGAGGGCGAGGCGGCGGAGCAGCATGCGGAACACTCCAGGGTCCAGAGTCCGGGGGCAGGGTCCGGGGGC
>NZ_JBPQTS010000285.1:0-3301 GCF_051386455.1 Streptomyces sp. URMC 124 | reverse complement strand
TCCCCGTTCCCCCCGCCCCCCGCCTGCTGCTCGACGACGGCTCCGGCGGCCGCCGAGTGGCGGCGGACGTTCAGCGCCAGCCCGCTGTGGACATTGACGACGCGGCAGCCGCCGCCCCCGTTGCGGATCTCCCAGCTCTGGCTCCGGTACGCCGGGTCGTTCTCCTCCAGGTGCCGCTGCTCGGCCGGCGCACCGGGGTCCTTGCGGCAGTACCGCACCTGCAGATACCGCCCGCTGTGCTGGTTCTGCAGCCGGTAGACGTGCTCGCCGCCCTGCCCGGGCTCCAGGCGCCACGCCTGGCTCGCGCGCTGCGGCCAGTCGTGGAGCGGCTCCTGGACGACGTCGGCGGCGTCGTGCCTGCTGAGTCCCCGGACCGTCAGGTACAGCCCGGTCTTCTCGTTCCTGACCAGGTACGTGGTGGTGGCGTGGACGCTCATGAACCCTCCTGGGTACGGAGCGGACGTCGGACCGTGCGGGTCAGGCCGCCCACCCTAGGGCCGGGGAGGGAGGGTGCCCAGGGCAGCCCCGGCCAGTTCCTGACGGGCCGCGAGCTCCGCCTTGACGGCGGCCAGCTCCTTCCCGTTCCGCTCGATCTCCCGCCGCTGGTACGCCGCGTCGACCGCGAACCAGACGCCCACCACGTTGTGTTCCTTCTTGCACCGCGCGTCGGCCGCCGCCGTCTCCCGCTCCTGCGCGGACGGCTCGGGCGTGCGCCAGGCCGCGTCGCCCGACGCCTTGAGCGGATCGGCGTACGACGGGAAGCCGCGCGACGTCATGCACTGCGCCCAGCGGGCGAAGACGCCCACCACGCGTGGGTCGCGCTGCGACCGCTCGAAGCTCTCGCTGTTGATCCGGTCGGCGACCGGGGCGTCTCCCCCGGCCTCGGCGTTGTCCGAACGGAGCGCGGCCCGCGCCTCGCCCAGACAGCCGCCCGGGGGCACCACGTGCCCGTTGACGCGCTGCCCGCCCTTCGCCGCGGCGCTGCCCGGCTTGACCCCGGGGTCGTCCGTCCCGGTGAGGGCGACGGTCGCCTCGGCGGAGAGGGACGGCGGAGCAGCGGGCGGCGGAGGCGGCGTCCGCGGGCTGCCGGGCGGCGCGAAGCCGTAGCGGGCGGCAGCGGCGGGATCGGTGACGCCGTAGCGGTACTGCGTACGGGTCCCGGGCCGGAAGGGCGTGGCGGGGTCGGGTGGCCGGTAGGCGACCGCGAAGCGGTTCATGCAGCGGGCGACGAGGGTGCGCCGGGCGGCGTCGAGCCGGTCGGCCTGGTCATTGGTGAGGAGATAGGCGTCGATGGGAAGGGAGTGGGCGGCCGCGGATTCCATCGCCGGAAAGGCCGAGGCGGAAGCGGAGGCGGAGAACTCGTCAACGTCAGGACCGTCCCCTCCGCGGGACGACGACTGCGAACATCCTGCGGCCCCCAGCAGCACACCCGCGACGGCGACCGCGACAGCAGCGAGGGCGCCCCGCCCGTGACGACAGGCGGGGCACCCGGTGCGCGACGACAGCTCGATCACCCGAATTTGCCGGACGCGTTGTTGTTCCGCAGACCGGGGATGAGGTTCTCCCGGCCGCCGGCCGCGATGCGCTGGTGCGTACCGGCGTAGTTCGGGCTGAAGTAGATCGTGATCGCGTTGCTGAAGTCCCAGTTGTCGACCGACGCCGCGTTGTTCCGCACCGACAGGCCCGCGCCGGAACCGCCGCGCGTCGACGTGCTCGTCACGAAGTAGTTGTTCCCGTAGTTCGCGTCGTCGTAGTACTGCTTGTGGATCGCACCCGTGTAGTTCTGGTGGTAGTACAGGCACGCGTAGCCGGTGGAGCAGCTTTCCGCGCGCAGATCCGCCGACGCGGATGCCGGCGTGGTGGCCAGAAGGCCCGAACCCGCGGTGGCGACGGCAATAGCCCCGGCCACGGCCAGACGCTTGAATCGCATACCAAAACCCTCCTGTTGCGTGTGTGTGCAGGAGCAGGAAGCGGTTCGGTTTCAGGCGACATCCTGTCCGGCCCACCGTGTAAAAAGACAGCGCCTTCGACCCTCATCGAAACGCGCAGCTCGAATTCACGAGCGCGGAACCCGTACGGGTACGCACGTGGAACGCGCTCGTCCCGTGCGAAACGGTCCTGAGCAGACCCGCGTCCCGCAGCGCCGACAGGTGATGGCTCACCGTCGGCGCGGAAACCCCCACGCGGCGGGCGAGCTCCCCCGAGGTGCAGGCCGTCCCGGCCGCGATGAGGATCCCGGCGCGGGTCGCCCCCATGAGCCGGGCCAGCGCCTTGTCGCCCGCGGGGTCGGCCTGCGGCTGGGCGGCCGGGTGCACGAGGACGGGCGGCGCGTCCGGATCCTCCGGCAGGTGCCCGCCGCCGTGGCAGAAGTACGACGGCTGGAGCAGCAGCCCCCGGCCGCGGAGCTCGTGGTCCCGGTCCAGGGCGCTACGGACGTGCAGCGTCGGCGGCGTCCACCGCATGGTCGGCACGTAGCTGCCGAGCAGGCCGTGGACCCCGCCGTCGAGGAGCGCCCGGATCCGCAGGGCGCGGTCGCCGTCGACGCCGGCCCGGATGTCCTCCCAGTACGGGTCGACCGCCACCTCCCGGTACGCCTCCGGCGGCCGGGGATGCGGCAACCGCGCGAACTGTGCGACGACCTCGCGATGCCAGTCGCCGTAGCGCGGCGGCACGACCCGTCTTCGTAAGTGCCGCAGGCTCAGCACCAGCTCCCAGTGGGGATCGGGCGCCGTTGCGACACGGGTGTTCAGGAGATCGGTGTCCGTGAAGTGAATTCGCAGCACCGCGGCAGAGTGTCAAGGGAGGTGCGGGGGCACTAGGCGAAATGCGGCTGAGGTGCATTTTGGCCGACTTCGGCAGGGCGGCGGCCTTGCGCGGTCATGGCCCGCAACCGCGCGACGCGAGCGCGGACGCCCACCGGGTCGTGAGCGTCCGGGGGCGGTTCGACACCGCGGCAGGCCCGGCACAGACCCCCGGGGAGGGCTTCGGGGCGGCCCGGAACGCCGCACCCGGCGCACTCCATGATCCAGCGGGGCGGGGGCGTCGCCTCCCGCGTCCCCGTCTCCGCACGCGGGTCGGGAACAGGCTCCGGAGGGAGCCTGTCGATGAGCCTCTTGCGGGTGAAAGCGCGCGGGCAGTAGATGACGTCGGGAAGCCCGTTGCACAGGATCCGCGCGAAGGCCTCCGGCGTGACACCCCGCGCGAACCACTCGGCGGCGAGGGGTTCGAGGGCGGCGCAGTCGGCGGCGGAGAGGGTGAGGCGGGGGTCGGAGACGCGGAGGGTGGCGAGGGAGACGTAGGC
>NZ_JBPQTS010000284.1:0-3336 GCF_051386455.1 Streptomyces sp. URMC 124 | reverse complement strand
CCGTCGAGTACCCCCGCCTCCCCGAAGGCCGACTGCTCCTGCAGACCCTCCGCTCGCACGACCAGTACAACACCACCATCTACGGCCTCGACGACCGCTACCGCGGCATCAAGAACGGCCGCCGCGTCGTCCTCGTCAGCCCCGACGACGCCCGCGCACTCGACCTCGCCGACGGCTCCTACGCCGACCTCGTCAGCGAATGGACCGACGGCACCGAACGCCGCGCCCCCGGCTTCCGCGTCGTCCACTACCCCACCGCCCGCGGCTGCGCCGCCGCCTACTACCCCGAGACCAACGTCCTGATCCCGCTGGACCACACCGCCGACACCAGCAACACCCCCGCCAGCAAGTCCGTGGTCATCAGGATCGAGAAGGCGGAGCGGACGGCACGGGCCGAGCAGGCGGAGTACGCGACAGGGCAGGCGGGGCAGAAGGACGACCGGACCGGTTGACGGCGAGGCCGTTGAGCTGAAAAAACGTTCACACCACAACGGCCGAGGGTGATCGGAGCACGACGCATGGGCGAGCACGGCAAGACCACGTTCCCGCAGGAGGTCCTGGACCAGTGGGTCGGCAGCGGGCTCGACCTGCCCGCCCTCTTCTCCGCCGGGCACCTCGGCGAGCGCATGAGCGTGCGCGTCGTCGAGGCCTCCCCCGAGCGCGTGGTCGGCACCATGCCCGTCGAGGGCAACACCCAGCCGTACGGGCTGCTGCACGGCGGGGCCTCCGCCGTCCTCGCCGAGACCCTCGGCTCCGTCGGCGCCATGCTGCACGGCGGCCCCTCCCGGATCGCCGTCGGTGTCGACCTCAACTGCACCCACCACCGGGGCGTCCGCTCCGGGCTGGTGACCGGCGTCGCCACCCCCGTCCACCGCGGGCGCACCACCGCCACCTACGAGATCGTCGTCACCGACGAGCAGGACAAGCGCGTGTGCTCCGCGCGCCTCACCTGCGTCCTGCGCGACGCGGGCTGACACCACCGCGAGCCGCACGGATCCCTCGCCGGATCCCTCGCCGGATCCCTTGCCGGATGACTTCCCGGTGACGCGAACGCGCTCTACCTTCGCTCCATGCGGGCACACCGGCGCCGCCTGCCGGCCGGCGCATCGCTGCTGCTGACGGCCGCCCTTCTGGCCGGCTGCGGGGACTCCGCGGCCGGCCCCTCCCCACGCTCCCCCACGCCCGACTCACCCGTGCAGCTGTGCACCAAGCTCATCGCGTACTGGGCCGAGCAGGACCTGACCGGCGGCAAGGGCGCGGGGCTCGACTGGGAGCAGAAGGGCCTGTCCAACGAGCAGTTCGCCCTCTACGACGACATCGTGCAGGCGGCCCGCGGCGAACAGCGCGAGCACGGGACCGCCGCGGCCCTCGAACTGGTCCGCCGCCAGGCGCGGCAGCGCTGCGAGGCCGCGGGCGGGGCCACCCGCAGCTCGGAGAACTGGCGGCCTCCGACGTGACCGTAAGTGACTGCCGTGCGGTGCGAGAGGCGTAGCTCCGCCGGCAGAACCACGGCTCCCGGAGCCTCTCGGACCCCCTCCGGGCCTCCGACTCCTTAGTGGAACTGCACTATCCGGCTCCGCACTCGGGGGACAAATCACGATCCGCGAAGATCATTCGCTCAGAGCTGCTACACAAAATTCCCCAGAAGTGATCTGCGTCATAACAAGACAGTCACATCATGGACAGCACCTCTGCCCCCCGCCGCCGCACCCCCTTAGAGTCACGGCCAGTCACCGCCCCGCCGGGGAAAGGACACACCGTGCGCCACCGTCCCCTGCTCATCCTCACCAGCACCCTCGCCGCCGGCACCCTCACCCTGAGCGCCTGCGGCTCACGCGACGGCGGCAAGAACGACGACGAGAGCAGCGGCAAGCAGACCACCGTGGTGATCGGCATCGACGCCCCGCTGACCGGCTCCCTGTCCGCCCTCGGCCAGGGCATCAAGAACTCCGTCGACCTCGCCGCCCGCACCGCCAACAAGAACAAAGAAGTCCAGGGCATCACCTTCAAGACCGAAGCCCTGGACGACCAGGCCGTCCCCGCCTCCGGCCAGCAGAACGCCACCAAACTCGTCGGCGACAAAGCCGTCCTCGGCGTCGTCGGCCCCCTCAACTCCGGCGTCTCCCAGTCCATGCAGGGCGTCTTCGCCCGGGCCGACCTCACCCAGGTCTCCCCCGCCAACACCAGCCCCGAACTCAGCCAGGGCGACACCTGGCTCAAAGGCCAGAAGAAACGCCCCTTCAAAACCTACTTCCGCACCGCCACCACCGACATCATCCAAGGCCGCTTCGCCGCCCAGTACGCCCACAACGACGCCAAGAAGAAGAAAGTCTTCGTCGTCGACGACAAACAGACCTACGGCGTCGGCCTCGCCTCCATCTTCGCCCAGGAATTCAAACGCCTCGGCGGCGAAGTCGTCGGCACCGACCACATCACCGTCAAAGAGACCGACTTCTCCAGCGTCGCCAACAAAGTCAAGAACAGCGGCGCCGACATCGTCTACTACGGCGGCCAGTACCCCGAAGGCGGCCTCCTCTCCGACCAGGTGAAGAAGACCGGAGCCCGCATCCCCCTCATGGGCGGCGACGGCGTCTACGACCCCGCCTTCATCAAAGCCTCCAGCGAAAGCAACGACGGCGACCTCGGCACCTCCGTCGGCTACCCCGTCGAAGCCCTCGACTCCGCCAAAGCCTTCGTCCAGAACTACAAGGACGCCGGCTACAAAGACCCCTACGCCGCATACGGCGGCTACTCCTACGACGCCGCCTGGGCCATCGTCCAAGCCGTCAAGAAGGTCGTCACCGACAACAACGGCAAACTCCCCGCCGACGCCCGCGCCAAAGTCACCGAAGCCATGGGCAAGGTCTCCTTCGACGGCGTGACCGGCAAGGTCTCCTTCGACGAATACGGCGACACCACCAACAAGCAACTGACCGTCTACCAGGTCAAGGGCGACGCCTGGCAGTCCCTCAAGAGCGCCACCTTCAAGGACTGAACCGGCCTACGGGCCCCTCCCGGCCCCTCCAGGCCCCTCCCGGCCCTCAGCAGCCGAAAAGGCCCAGCGGAAACCGCACCCCGCGCGAGGACGCGTCCCACGCCCTCGCGCGGACCCACATCCGACACCCACATCGGAGGCCCAGCGGTGCACCAACTGCCGCAAACGCTGGTCAACGGTCTCGCCCTCGGTGCCCTCTACGGCCTCATCGCCATCGGGTACACCATGGTCTACGGCATCGTCCAGCTCATCAACTTCGCCCACGGCGAGATCGTCATGATCGGGGGCTTCGGCGCCCTCACCATCCACCTCTGGCTCCCCGCCGACACCCCCCTCTCCGC
>NZ_JBPQTS010000283.1:0-3499 GCF_051386455.1 Streptomyces sp. URMC 124 | reverse complement strand
CCCCCCCCCCCCCCCCCCCCCCCCCCCACGGCGTTGTTTTTCCGCCACCCGGCCGGGTAAGGTAAGGGTAACCTTATTGATCAACCCGGCTGGCGGTGAACCGCGTGTACGTCTGCTCGTGCTTCGGCATCACGGAGCAGCAGGTGCGTGACCACGCGGACAAGGGGGCGTGCACGCCCCGGCAGATAGCCTCCGCCTGCAAGGCGGGCACCGACTGCGGCGGCTGCGTGCGCCGCATCCAGGCACTCCTCGGCCGTGGCGCCTGCCCGCGCCGCGAGCTGGTCGACCAGGGGGATTCCGACGTGCTCGGCGCCGGGATACCCGCGCTGCCGCAGCCCCAGGCGGCCTAGCCCCCGGCGGGCCGGGATCAGCCGGACCCGCCGTTCTCCTGCTCGATGAACTGCGCGATGTAGAGCGCCTCGCCGAGCTTCTCGATCAGCTCCAGCTGCGTGTCCAGATAGTCGATGTGATCCTCTTCGTCCGCGAGGATCGCCTCGAAGATATTGGCCGAGGTGATGTCGCCCTTGGCCCGCATGACCTCCACCCCGCGCCGGAGGCGGTCGATGGCCTCGACCTCCACCTGCCGGTCGGCCTGGAACATCTCCGTGATGGTCTGGCCGATCCGGACGTGGAAGAGCCGCTGGTAGTTGGGCAGCCCCTCCAGGAAGATGATCCGGTCGGTGAGGGTCTCCGCGTGCCGCATCTCGTCGAACGACTCGGCGCGCGTATGCGACGCGATCTTGGTCCAGCCGTGGTGCTCCTGCAGCTTCGCGTGCAGGAAGTACTGATTGATGGCGGTCAGCTCGGCAGTCAGCTGTTCATTCAGGAACTCGATGACCTCGGGGTCGCCCTGCATTGCAGAGGCTCCTTCCAAGCAAGGATGACTGGCAGGTTGCGCGCATCCTCGCACCACCCTGTCGAAACCGTCCAGTAAGTGCACACTTAGTGCGAGTTGTCCGTATAGGGGAACCCCTGGTCATCGGCGCCGGGAAAGGTCTGACACCATGGGGGCATGGGGCCCTCGAAAAACACCGAAAGCCACAAAGGGGAGCTCCCCCAGCTGCCGCCGGGCCAGCGTCTCCAGCGCGGTTGGCCGGTGACGCACTACGGGCCCGTGCCCAGGTTCAAGCCGGACCGGTGGGAGTTCCGGGTCTTCGGCTCGACCGCCGACGGCGACAAGCACTGCTGGACGCACGAGGAATTCTCCGCACTGCCGTACACCACGGTGGTGGCGGATCTGCACTGCGTCACCAAATACAGCGTGCTCGGCGCCGAATGGGGCGGAGTGTCGGCCCGTACGGTGCTCGAACTCGCACCGCCCGCGCCCGGGGTCACGCATGTGATGGTGTGGGCGGAATACGGCTTCAGCTCAAATCTGCGCCTGGCCGATTTCGCCTCCGAAAAGACGATTTTCGCCACGCACAAGGACGACGAACCCCTCACCGCCGAGCACGGTTTCCCGGTCCGCCTCGTCGTGCCGCACCTCTACGCCTGGAAGGGCCCCAAATGGGTCCGCGGCGTGGAGTACATGACCGCCGACCGGCGCGGCTTCTGGGAGGAGCGGGGCTACCACAACATCGGTGACCCCTGGCGCGAGCAGCGCTACTCCTACCAGGAACAGCCGGGCGAGGGCCCGGAGCTGTAGGGCCCGCGGCGGCGGTCAGAGCACGCCGTCGCGCAGTTCCTTCAGCCGCGCCACGTCCGCCGCGTGGCCCGCGGGGCCGCCCGGCGTCTCGATCGTCAGCGGCACACCGGCCGTCGCCGGGTGGCGGAAGAGCTCCGCGAAGGGGTCGGCTCCGATGTGGCCGGAACCGATGTTCTCGTGCCGGTCGAGGTGCGCGCCCACGACCGCCTTCGAGTCGTTGGCGTGGATCAGCCGCAGCCGCCCCTCGCCCACCACCGAGACCAGCTCGTCGAGCGTGCTCTTCATCCCGCCCGGCTCCGCGAGGTCGTGACCCGCCGCGAAGACGTGGCAGGTGTCCAGGCACACCCCCAGCTTCGGGTGGTGCTCCAGCGCCTCGAAGTAGGGGCCGAGGTCCTCCACCAGCGAGCACAGCGACGCGCCCTGCCCGGCCGTGGGCTCCAGCAGCAGCCAGGGGTCGTCCTCGTGGGTCAGCTCGTCCAGCAGCGGCAGCAGCCGCTCGTGGACCTGCTCCAGCGCGGCCCGGCGCGGCCGGCCGCCCGTCGCGGAGCCGGTGTGCACCACCACGCCCTGCGCGCCGATGGCCCGGCCGCGGCGCAGCGAGTGCCGCATCGACTCCGCGGACTGCTCGACCGTCGCTGCGGTGTGCGAGCCGAAGTTGATCAGGTAGGGGGCGTGCACCCAGACGGGCAGGGACTCCTGCGCGCACGCGGCGCGGAACTCCTCGTCCTGCCGGGGGTTGCCCGCGGGCGTGGCCCAGCCGCGCGGATTGGCGACGAAGACCTGCAGGGTCTCCGCGCCCATCTCGCGCGCGTAGGCCAGGCCCACCTTGGCCAGCCCGCCCGCCACCGGCACATGACCGCCTACGGGGTTGCGCAGCCGCCCCGGGATCGGCTCCTCCACCGCTACAGACCGCCCTTGAGCTTGATGGTGACCGTGTCGCCCTTGGCGGCCTGCTCGCCGCCCTTGACCGACTGGCTCTCGACCGAGTCCTGCGGGAAGAAGAACGGCTTGTCGACCTTCACCTTGAAGCCCGCCTCCGTCAGCAGCCGCTTGGCCTCGGACTCCTTCCGGCCCGTGACGTCCGGCACCGGCACCATCTCCTTGCCCTTGGAGACGGTGAGGGTGATCGTGTCGCCCTTGGCGGCCTTGTCGCCCGTGCCGGGGGACTGCTCGGCCACGGAGCCCTTGGCGCGGTCGGAGAAGACCTGTGCGTCCGCGACCTTGGCCTCGAAGCCCTTGTCGCGCAGGGCGGCCGTCGCCGCGTCCACGGACATGCCGCGAACGTCCGGGACGTCCAGCGGCGCGCCCTTGCTGACGGTCAGCGCCACCGGCGCCTCGGGGCGGCGCTGCTCGCCCGGCTTCGGGTCGGTGGCCAGCACCGAGCCCTGCGGGGTCTCGCTGCTGAACTGCTTGCCGACCTCGCCGACGGTCAGGCCCGCGCCCTCGATCTTCTTCTTCGCCTCGTCGAAGGACATGCCCACGACGTTGGGCACCTCGGCCCGCGCGGGGCCCCGCGAGAGGGTGATCGTCACCTTGCCGGTGTTGCGGATGCGCTTGCCGGGCGCGGGGTCGGCCGCGATGACGTGACCGCGCTCGACGGTGTCGCTGAACTCCTCCTTCGCGCGCACCCCGAGCCCGGCGTCGTCCAGCGTCTTCTCCGCCTTGTCCCGGGGCATGTCCAGGACAGCGGGGACGGTCGTGAACTGACCCGAGTTGATGTACCAGACGCCCGTGCCGACCAGCACGGCCAGCAGCGCGGCGACCACCGCGAGGACCCCGCGCCGCGGCACCTGCCGGAACCGGCCGCGCAGGTCCGCGGGGGGAGCGGGGGGAGCGGGCGGTTCCGGCAGGTGC
>NZ_JBPQTS010000282.1:0-3571 GCF_051386455.1 Streptomyces sp. URMC 124 | reverse complement strand
GCCCGCCCCCGCCTCCCCGCCCTCCCGGCGGAAGCTGCCCACCGCGGCCATCGTCGGCATCGTCGTCGCCGGCTGTGCCGCCGCCGGGCTCGCGGCCGGTGCGCTGCTCAGCGGCGGCGGGGACGACAAGAAGAGCGACACCCCGCAGAACACCGCGGTCAGCTCCGCGGCGCCCAGCAGCGCGCCGGAGGGCGACGGCGGGAAGAAGGAGGACAAGCCGTCCGCCGACCCCGCGGACCCGGCCCTCGCCCAGGCCAAGGCCCTGGACGCCCTCTTGAAGGACAGCAACAACAGCCGCGACGCCGTCATCAAGGCCGTCGACTCCACCCGTAACTGCAAGGACCTGGGCAAGTCCGCCTCCGACCTGCGCGACGCCGCCAAGCAGCGCGACAGCCTGGTGACCCGCCTCCAGAAGACGCCGATCGACAAGCTGCCCGACAGCGCCCAGCTCTCGGCGCAGCTGACCAAGGCCTGGAAGTCCTCCGCGTCCGCGGACACCCACTACGCCGCCTGGGCGGACCAGGTGGGCGGCAAGCACGGGTGCGTCAAGGGCCACGCCCGCCCGTCCGGCGAGAGCGCCGCGGGCGACCGCGCCAGCGGCGAGGCGACCACGGCCAAGAAGGCGGCCGCGGAGCTGTGGAACCCGATCGCCAAGAAGTACGGGCTGTCGCAGCACTCCTGGGCGCAGCTGTAGGGGCCGGGGCGCGGCCCGGGCGGGGCGCGGTGGGTACGAATCCCGGGGGCCGGGGCGGGCCGCCCGGGTGGGAACGTACGATCGATTGCTATGCAGGGTTCGGAGAAGTCTTCCCGCCGCGGCCGCCGCTCGACCACCATGGACGGCATGCCGCTCAATGACATGCCGTGGTGGCGCTGGCGTGCGCATGTGCGCTCGGCGCTGCACATGCTCTCGGACCCCGACTTCCAGCGCGAGCGCTGGCTCGCGGGCGACGCGGGGTTCGGGGACGTGACCGACGCCGTCTACCGGCTGGTCGAGGACACCTGGCTGGACAACTGGTCGGCCGAGAAGTACATCGGGACGATCTTCCGGGACTCGGGCGAGGCCGCGCTCGTCGACCTGGCCGTGCTGCGGGTCCTGCGGATCATGCACCAGGTCGGGCCCGACGCGCCCGTCTCGGCGTACCTGGCGCACCCCGGCTGGCCCGAGGCCGTGCAGGCGGCGCGGGAAGCGCACGTACGGCTGGCGCTGAACGACGGCGACGAGCCGGAGGTGCCGCCGCGCCCGCTGGACGTGCTGGACCGGCTCACGCAGGTGCGCTGAGCCGCGCCGGCAGCTGCGCTCCGCCGGGCTGCGGCCGGGCCGTGGGCCGCGCCGCAGGGCGCGGTGGGGTCCGGGCGGTCCGGCGGGCCCCGCGGGTGTGCGAGGCTATTGGGCTATGAACGCCTCCCAGTCCCCTGCCGCCGAAGGGGCCCCAGCGCAGCCCGAGCAGTACGTCCTCACCCTCTCCTGCCCCGACAAGCAGGGCATCGTCCACGCGGTGTCCAGCTACCTCTTCATGACCGGGTGCAACATCGAGGACAGCCAGCAGTTCGGTGACCACGACACCGGGCTCTTCTTCATGCGCGTCCACTTCGGTGCGGAGGCGCCCGTCACCCTGGAGAAGCTGCGGGCCAGCTTCGCCGCGATCGGCGACTCGTTCCACATGGACTGGCAGATCCACCGGGCGGACGACAAGATGCGCGTCGTCCTGATGGTGTCCAAGTTCGGCCACTGCCTGAACGACCTGCTCTTCCGCTCCCGGATCGGCGCCCTGCCGGTGGAGATCGCCGCCGTGGTCTCCAACCACACCGACTTCGCCGAGCTCGTCGGCTCCTACGGCGTCCCGTTCCACCACATTCCGGTGACGAAGGACAACAAGCCGGAGGCGGAGGCGAAGCTCCTGGAGCTCGTCCAGGCGGAGAACGTCGAGCTGGTCGTCCTCGCCCGCTACATGCAGGTGCTCTCCGACGACCTCTGCAAGGTCCTCTCCGGCAAGATCATCAACATCCATCACTCCTTCCTGCCGAGCTTCAAGGGCGCGAAGCCGTACCACCAGGCGCACGCCCGCGGCGTGAAGCTGATCGGCGCCACCGCGCACTACGTGACCGCGGACCTCGACGAGGGCCCGATCATCGAGCAGGAGGTCGAGCGCGTCGGCCACCAGGTCACCCCGGAGCAGCTCGTCGCCATCGGCCGCGACGTGGAGTGCCAGGCGCTCGCGCGAGCGGTGAAGTGGCACAGCGAGCACCGCGTCCTGCTGAACGGCCGCCGCACGGTCGTCTTCGCGTAAACGATTCGGGCGGCCCCGCCTCCAGCCTCCTCGCCTCCAGCCTCCTCGCCTCCAGCCTCCTCACCTCCCGCCTCCCGCCTCCCGCAGGAGCGCTCCAGCAGGGGCTGACGGCGACGCTGCCGGCCGGTGGGCCCGCATCTGTGATGCGGCCCCACTGCTGTTTCACATCCGCGACAGCGAAGCCGTTGCGTAGAGGGCGTCCAGGATGGCCTCGCGGTCGCCTGTGTGGCCCGCTGCGGCGTCTTCCGGGTGGACGTGGCCCGCGGCCAGGTGGCAGAACTCCAGGGCGTCCAGGGCCACGTGGGCGACCTCGTCGTCCGGAGTGGCCGTGGCGGCGGGGGAGTCCAGGGGGACGTACCAGTGGCCGCCGCCGCTGCCTTCGACCTCCAGGTGGAGCGTGCGGCCCGGGGCGCCCGCCGCGGTCAGGGCGCGCGGCGGCGGGGCGAGGCCGGCGCGGCGGCGGCCGGCGATGGCCTCCGGGAGCATGCGGGCGGTCAGGTCGACCAGGTCGTGGAGGTGGCCGGGCGCGGGCGGGCGGTAGGGGTAGTCGACGGCGTCGGCGATGTCCTCCGCGTGGATCCAGCACGCGAAGGCGCGGCCGAGGAAGGCGTCGCGCAGGGGGAGCGTGAACCGCCCGCTCGGAACGGGAAGTTCCGCGGCGTCGCCGTCCGCGAACGACGCGCTCCGTATCAGCGCGTGCCCCTGGCTCCGCCACTCCGTGCGCACCGCGCCGGGCGTGCCCGCGGCGGCTTCCGGCTCCTGCGGCGCCTCGGGGAGGCCCAGGGCCGCGGCGACAGGGCCGTCGCCCGCCGTGAGCCGGCCGATGACCGCGGCGACCGTCATGTCGCGCTCCACCGCCCGCGTCCCGTCGAACCACTGGAGCCGCACCGGCGCCTGCCACTCCGCCTCGCCGAAGTCGCGCAGGAGGGCGTCGAGCCGGGCGGTCTCCGCGTCGTAGGGAGCGGCCCAGGAGGGCACGGGGACGCGGGCCGGGCGGCGGCCCAGGCAGGAGGCCAGCACGCGGGAGCGCAGCCGCGGGTCGAGGTCCAGATTGTCCTCCGGGTGCAGCAGGGCGACGGCTTCGCGCAGCCGTACGGCCTCGTCCGCGCAGGTGGCGCAGTCGGTCAGGTGTGCCTCGACGGCCGCGGTCTCCTCGGGGGAGCAGGCGGCCAGGGCCCAGGCGCCGAGGAGGGATTTCAGTACCTTGTGGGACATCCGGGCCGTCTCGGGAGTGTGCTGGGCCGTCTCGGGAGTGGGGCCGGGAGCGGGCGTGGGGGAGGGTG
>NZ_JBPQTS010000281.1:0-3613 GCF_051386455.1 Streptomyces sp. URMC 124 | reverse complement strand
GGACAGGGGTGTCCGGGGCTCACGGGGATGTCCCCGGGGTGCCTCGGGGGTGTGCCTGGGGGTGGCGCACGGCCGGACCGCAGGGGAATGGCCGGATCCCGACTAGAACAGCTCATGAGGTCTGTGGGACTCCTGTGACAGGAATGCCCCTATGGGTACACATATGGCGGAGGTGTGCAGGAAAAACAGCGGCGCGACCGGGGGTTCGGCAGGATAATTTATGGCCTCCCCTCTTGAGCAGGAGAAGCGCGCACGGATACGGTGTCTTAACGCCAAGTTCTCCCGAGGAGGGGCAGCCATGACGGAAATCCTTGCGTCGTCGGCGATAGCGACCGACAATTCGGCCGCCGACCCGGTGATCGATCACCCCGCGTGGGCGGTGCTCAAGGACGCCGTGGAAACGATCCGGCCGTGGCAGTCCCCGGACGGCTCGATCGACCTCGCCGCGGAGGGCGCCCCACCGGGCGAGACCGTCCGGGCCGAGGTGGAGCGTGTCGCGGAGGCCGTAGAGCAGCTCTCGCCGCTCGTCCCGCACGACGCCGCCTATCACGCGGCCCTGGTCGCGGACCTGCGCCGCTGGGCCGAGGGCGGCTTCGGCGTGCCGGACTTCCTCGACTCGCTGCTCGCCTTCCAGCCGGCCGCCCGGCGCGAGGACGGCCGCCAGCACCTGGTCGTCTTCCCGATGTACACCCAGAACGGCAACCCCGACCGCAACTTCGAGGCCGTCGTCCTGCGCATGGTCTGGCCCGAGTGGCTCTCCGAGCTGGAGCGCACCCGCTACGACAACCCGCTCTTCCTCGGCATCACCTTCGAGGACTTCACCTCCGGCTACGACACCAACTCCGCGGTGCTCTTCCCGGAGACCATCGCCGTCCGCGAGGCCCCCGAGCGCTTCACCTGGGGCGGCATCTTCTGCGACCGCGAGGCGGCCCGCTTCCGCCGGGTCACCGAGGCGGCCGTCTCCGCCCTGGGCCTGGAGCTGCCCGCCGACATCCAGGACATGATCGGCGACCAGCACCGCTGCGAGCAGGCCTTCGTCCTGTGGGACATGGTCCACGACCGCACGCACAGCCACGGCGACCTGCCCTTCGACCCCTTCATGATCAAGCAGCGGCAGCCGTTCTGGATGTACGGCCTGGAGGAGCTCCGCTGCGACCTCACCGCCTTCAAGGAGGCCGTGAAGCTGGAGGCCGAGGGCAACGCCCACGGCCGCGACGTGCAGTACGCCGTCCTCTTCGACCGGATGTTCCGCTTCCCGGTCACCGGCGACCGCGTCCGCAACTACGACGGTCTCGGTGGCCAGCTGCTCTTCGCGTACCTCCACCGGCACGACGTCGTACGCTGGACGGACAACACTCTGCACATCGACTGGGACCGCGCACCGCAGGTCACCAACCAGCTCTGCGGCGAGATCGAGAAGCTCTACCGCGACGGCATCGACCGGCCCAAGCTGGTCCACTGGCTCGCCGCCTACGAACTGGTCTCCACCTACCTCGCCCCGCACCCCGGCTCCGTCTGGGCCAAGGGACCCGAGGCCCTCGACCTCACCCAGCCGCCCCGCAAGCTCGTGGACGACGTGCTGCCGGACGAGTTCCCGCTCAGCATGTTCTACGAGGCGCTTGCCAAGAAGCTGCGTCACGTGATCGCCTCGACCAAGGGGATCACCGCGGCGAAGGCCGAGCGGGTGGCCGCGTGAGCGAGCAGACGAAGGAGACGACCATGAGCACTCCCACCAACGGCAACGGCCGGCTGGACGGCGCCGTCGTGGCTGTGGCGGGGGCCGCCGGCCCCGCGGGCCGCGCCACGCTGCTGCGACTGGCCGAGGCCGGTGCGACGGTCGTCGCCTCCGACGCGGACGCCGCCCGCCTCGCCGAGGCCGTGGACGCCGCCCGCTACGCCCACGGCGGCGCCACCGTCACCGGCGACACCGTGGACCTGCTGGACCTGGAGGCCACGCGCCGCTGGGTGGACCGCACCGAGAAGGAGTTCGGCCGCATCGACGGCCTGGTTCACCTCGTGGGCGGCTGGCGCGGCTCGGCCTCCTTCGCCGAGACCGACCTCGCCGACTGGGAGCTGCTCGAGAAGCTGCTCATCCGCACCGTGCAGCACACCTCGCTGGCCTTCGAGCCCGCCCTGCAGCGCAGCGGCAACGGCCGGTACCTGCTCATCAGCGCGGCGGGCGCCAGCAAGCCCACCGCGGGCAACGCCGCCTACGCCGCCTCCAAGGCCGCCGCGGAGGCGTGGACGCTCGCCCTGGCCGACTCCTTCCGCAAGGCGGCGGGCGAGGACGCGCCGTCGGCCGCCGCCGCCATTCTGATCGTCAAGGCTCTGGTGCACGACGCCATGCGCGCCGAGCGCCCGAACGCGAAGTTCGCGGGCTTCACCGACGTCAACGACCTCGCCGAGGCCATCGTCGGCGTGTGGGACAAGCCCGCCCAGGAAGTGAACGGAACCCGTCTGTGGCTGACTCCGCAAGCGTGAGCACGACCCCGTCGGCCGGGACCGACGCGATACGCCGTCACGACCCCGAGGTGCGCGGCTTCGCCAGCGACAACTACGCGGGCGCGCACCCCGAGATCCTCGCGGCGCTCGCCGTCGCCAACGGCGGCCACCAGGTCGCCTACGGCGAGGACGACTACACCGCCCACCTCCAGGACGTGATGCGCGGCCACTTCGGCCCCACCGCCGAAGCGTTCCCGGTCTTCAACGGCACGGGCGCCAACGTCGTCGCCCTGCAGTCCCTGACCGAGCGCTGGGGTGCGGTGATCTGTGCCGCCAGCGCGCACATCCACGTCGACGAGTGCGGTGCCCCCGAGCGCGTCGGCGGCCTGAAGCTGCTGACCGTGCCCACCGAGCACGGCAAGCTCACCCCGGAGCTGATCGACCGCGAGGCGTTCGGCTGGGACGACGAGCACCGGGCGCAGCCGCAGGTCGTGTCGATCACCCAGACCACCGAACTGGGCACGTGCTACACGCCCGAGGAGATCCGGGAGATCTGCGACCACGCCCACGAGCGGGGCATGAAGGTCCACCTCGACGGGGCGCGCATCGCCAACGCCGCGGCCACCCTCGGGGTCCCGCTGCGGGCCTTCACCACCGACGCCGGCGTCGACGTGCTCTCCTTCGGCGGCACGAAGAACGGCATGGTCTTCGGCGAGTGCGTCGTCGTCCTCGACCCGGACGCGGTGCGGGCGATGAAGCACCTGCGCAAGATGTCCATGCAGCTCGCCTCCAAGATGCGGTTCGTCTCGGCCCAGTTCGAGGCGCTGCTCGGCGGCGACCTGTGGCTGCGCAGCGCCTCGCACGCCAACGCCATGGCCGCGCGCCTGGCCGAGCGCGTGCGGGCCGTGGAGGGCGTGGAGGTCCTGCACCCCGTGCAGTCCAACGCCGTCTTCGCCCGGCTCCCCCACGACGTGAGCGAGCGCCTGCAGAAGCGCTACCGCTTCTACTTCTGGGACGAGGGCGCCGGCGACGTCCGCTGGATGTGCTCCTTCGACACGACCGAGGCCGACGTCGACGCCTTCGCCGCGGCCCTCGCGGAGGAGATGGGCCGGCAGTAAGGGCCCGCGCCCCGCGCGAAGAACAGAAGAGGCACCCGGTCGGTGACGGTGTC
>NZ_JBPQTS010000280.1:0-3627 GCF_051386455.1 Streptomyces sp. URMC 124 | reverse complement strand
CCCCCCCCCCCCCCCCGCTCCTCGTTACCGCGGCACCCGCCCAGGCGGCGGGCCGTGCCGACGGCAGCCCGGTGGAAGTGATCCCGGGCAAGGGAACCGCCACCCCGGCGCTCGTGGACGGCATCCGCGAGACGGCCGCCTCCTCGGGCAGCGCGGCCGACGCGGCCCGCGGCCACCTCGCCGGCAAGCGCAGCCGCTACCGCATCGCGGAGCCCGCCCGCGATCTGAAGCCCGTGCAGACGCAGACGGCGGGCGCGACCGAGACCGTGCGGCTGCAGCAGAAGCACCGCGGCGTCGACGTGCTGGGCGGCCAGTACGTCGTGCGGATGGAGCACAAGGGCGGCAAGCGCGTCGTCACCGGCACCTCCGGCAAGTACTTCACCGGCCTGAAGGCCGGCACGCAGGCCGAGGTGAGCGAGAAGCTGGCCGTCGAGCGGGCCGTCGCCGCGACCCTGCACGACCTCGCCGGCAACCGGCTCGCCAAGAGCGACGCGGCCCGCACGAAGGGCGTCGCGAAGCCGCCGGCCGGCTCGCTGTCGGGCACCGCCCGCGGCCTCGTCGTCGTCCCCAAGGGCCCCGGCGTCCTCACCCACCACGTCACCGTGCGCGGCACCGACCCGGCCACCGGCCGCCCCGTGCTGCGCGAGGTCTACATCGACGCGAAGGCCGGGTATCCGGTCCTGCAGTACAGCGGCCTGAAGTCGTTCGGCACCGGTGACGCGGCCGCGCTGCGGGACCGCGCCCGCGGCGCCGCCGCCGGCACGTCCGAGGCCGCCGCCCGCGCCGCCGCCGGCCCGCTCAGCCCCGGCGTCACCGGCTCCGGTGTCAAGTACGACGGGACGACCGTCGAGCTGGGCCTGTACAAGGACACCGCGCGCAACGAGTACGTCATGACGGACCACGCGCGGATGTGGGACACCAGCAAGAACCTGCTCTCCACCTGGGACGCGCGCGGCAAGGACGTCGGCGAGGCCTCCGGCCGCTGGCCCGAGGGGATCAAGGAGTTCGGCTCCGCGACGCCCTCCTTCGGCAAGGAGGCCACGGAGGCCGGCGCCGTCGACGCCCACTGGGCGGCCGGCAAGGTCTACGACTACTACAAGAAGGTCCACGGCCGCGACAGCCTGGACGGCCGCGGCATGGCCATCAACTCCCTCGTGGGCGTCACCGAGTTCGGCGGGCCGCTGGTCAACGCCTTCTGGGACGGCACCAAGATGGTGTACGGCGGCGGCGACGAGGAGTACAAGACGCTCTCCGCCGACCTCGACGTCGTCGGCCACGAGATGACGCACGGCGTCGTCGAGAACACCGCCAACCTCGTCTACGCGGGCCAGTCCGGCGCCCTCAACGAGGCCATCGCCGACTACTTCGGCAACGCCATCGACGCCGACGCCGCCGGCAAGGCCATGGACGACCCGACCGCGGGCCTGCTCGGCGAGGACCTGTGCCGGACGAAGTCCCCGCGCGAGTGCGCCTTCCGCGACCTCAACGACGGCCACACCACGTCCAGGAACTTCATCGGCGTCGGCTTCGGCTCCGACGGCGGCGGCGTGCACCTGAACTCCACGATCTTCTCGGGCGCCTTGTGGGACATCCGCGAGGACCTGGGCCGCACCCTCGCCGACAAGATCGTCTACAAGGCGCTGACCGAGTACATGACGCCGCTCGACGGCTTCACCGAGGGCCGTGACGCCGTGATCGCCGCCGCCAAGGCGCTCGGCGTCTCCGGCAAGGACCTGGGCGTCGTCCAGCGCTCCTTCAACGCCCACGGCATCGTGGCCAACTGGGAGCAGGCCCTCGGCGTCGACACCGACCTGCTCTCGCCCCGGCTCAACACCGCGGGCACGGGCACGGGCGCGGGCGGCGGCTGGTGGGCCGCCTCCCGGTCGAACGACGACGGCTCCGAGGCGTACTCGGTCTGGGCCGGCCGTACGGACGGCAGCGGCTCGCCGAAGCTGATGAGCCCCAACGACGGGCGCTACCACGTCTACCCGGCCACCGACGGCAAGACCGTCGCCTGGGTCGCCTTCGGCACGGCCGGCGCGGACGTCCTCACCCGGCCCCTGGCGGGCGGCCCGGTCAAGAAGGTCTACAGCACCGAAACCGGCGGGGTCTACGGCGTGCGCGTCGAGGGCGGCACGGTCGTCATCGACCTGGCCGACCCCGTGGCCGGCCGGCACGTCGGCTACCTCCGCACCGGCGACAAGCAGCCCACCTGGGTGGACGGCGCCCGCGCCGAGGCCGCCACGGCCCTGCCGTCGCTGAGCGGCGGGAAGATCGCCTACGCCACGCTCTACCCCGAGGGCGACGACTACCGCGTCGGCACCGAGGTGCTGGACCTCAAGACCGGTGCCAAGACCCGCATGGGGCAGCTGGGCACGCCCGAGGCCGTCGGGCAGACCGGCATCAACGCGACCGGCGTCTTCTGGCTGGCGGACGAGGTGACCGGCGACGAGGGGCAGCTGGCCGTGCGGCGCGCCGCGCTCGACGGCACCGGCGTCACGGACCTCAGCAAGGAGAAGGGCCCGGACGCCCTGCACGCCACCGACCTCACGGTCTCCGAGAGCGCGGTGACGGTGACCGCCGAGGTGCCGGACATGACGTACCGCAACGAGACGCTGGCCAAGCTCTGGCAGTTCGCGGCCGACGGCTCGTCCCGGGCGCGCGTCTCCTGCAACCGCGGCGAGCAGACCTCGGCGGCCGCGGCCGGCGGCAAGCAGGTGGTCTGGATCGACGGCACCACCGGCACCACCGACCTGGTCACCCGCACCCGCCCGGCGGGCACCTGCGGCTGACCCCCCGCGCCGCGCGTGAGCGTCGCGCGGCAGCCTCGGCGGAGCAGTACCGGGCCCCCGGCGCCGATGTGCCGGGGGCCCGGCGCTTTCCTTCACCGGCCGGCGCGGGCCCTAGCCGCCGGCGAGGGCCTGGAGCCGGCTGTACGCGCCGTTGAAGCGGTTGTGGTCACCGACGGTCGGTCCGGTGTCGGTGTACTGCCAGAAGGTGTGATAGCCCCAGCCGGCCGGGAGTTCACCGGCGGAGGCGCCGTAGCGGGGCACCCACAGGGGGTGGGCGGAGGCGAAGCCGCCGTAGTTGCCGGTGCACTGCTTCCACCAGCCGGTCGAGGTGTAGATCACCGCGTCGCGCCCCGTACGCGCCTTGTACGTGGAGAAGAAGTCCCTGATCCAGCCGACGAGCGCGCTCGCGCTCATGCCGTAGCAGGTGGAGCCGTAGGGGTTGTACTCGATGTCGAGGACGCCCGGCAGCGTCCGGCCGTCCTTGGACCAGCCGCCGCCGTGTGTGGCGAAGTAGGCGGCCTGGGCGGCGCCGCCGGAGTTGTCCGGGAGGGCGAAGTGGTACGCGCCGCGGATCATGCCGGCGGCGTACGAGCCGTTGTACTGCTGCGCGAAGTACGGGTTGGTGTAGCTCGTGCCCTCGGTCGCCTTGACGTAGGCGAAGCGGTTCCCGGCGTTGCGGAGGGCGGACCAGGGGACGTTGCCGTTGTGGCTGGAGACGTCGACCCCTTCGACGGAGGCGGCGCCCCTCCCCCACCCGGGGCCGGGGTCCTCGTGGGTCCGCACGGTGGAGCCGAGCCAGTCGAGCTCGGGGTGGGAGGGCCGCTTCGCGCCGTGC
>NZ_JBPQTS010000279.1:0-3641 GCF_051386455.1 Streptomyces sp. URMC 124 | reverse complement strand
GATATCGGCGCGGCAGGCGGGGACGGCGGTGGGGTGGTGTCCGGGGCCGACGGCACGACCTCAGTAAGGGGGGCTGTGGGCGCAGGGCCGGGCGCGGTCGGGCGCTGTACTGTGCCTGCTGCGATGCCGGTCGGCAGCCAGTTTTCGGTGCGTTGCAACTGGGTGTGGTCGCCTGTGGCGCGGCAGAGGTCGATGACCGCGGACAGCGCCGGGCGCCGGCCCGGATCCTTGGCCAGGCACTGTGCCATGAGGTCCCGCAGCTCTGCCGGTACGCCGGACAGGTCGGGGGCCTGGTGGACGATGCGGTAGAGCACGGCGTGTGAGGGCCCGTCCCCGTATGCGGAGGCACCGGTTGCCGCGAAGACGGCCACCTGGCCGAGGGCGAAGATGTCTGTCGCCGCGGTGATCTGGGTACCGGATGCCTGCTCGGGTGCCATGAAGGAAGGCGTCCCTATCGTCACCCCACTTGCGGTCAGTGCTGTGGCGTCGGCGGCCCGTGCGATGCCGAAGTCGATGACCCGCGGCCCATCGGGGGCGAGCAGGACGTTGGACGGTTTGAGGTCGCGGTGCACCAGGCCCGCGTCGTGGATGGCCTGCAGTGCTTCCGCGATGCCTGCGACGAGCAGCCGCACAGTCGCTACGGGCAGCGGCCCGTGGGCGGCGACGGCCGAGGACAGGGTGGGGCCGGGAACGTATGCGGTGGCGAGCCAGGGCCGCGAGACGTCGGTGTCGCTGTCGAGGACCGGCGCCGTGCACAGTCCCTGGACGCGCCGGGCAGCCGCCACCTCGTCGGCGAACCGCCGCCGGAACTCCGCATCCTCCGCGAATTCAGGGCGGATCACCTTGATCGCCACGGGTCGGCCGGCGGGGGTGTACGAGAGGTAGACCTTCCCCATCCCGCCGGAACCGAGCCGCGCGACGAGCCGGTAGCTCCCGACGACCGATGGGTCGTCGGCCTCCAGCTCCTGGAAGAACCCGGCGGACCTGCTGCTTTCCATGAATCTCCACACCCCCGGCCCCGCACCCTAACCAAGCATCTCTACTCGTGGTGCACAGGGTGGCGGTGGAGAGGCTTCAATGGTGTGGCTGGTCCCCGGTTTCGCTGACCGGGGATCATTGGGTGTAAGCCCGTGTTCCTACCGGAACGGGTTCTCCTGCCACGGTCGTCGGCGGCCGCCTGAGGCGTGACGATCTGACGGGCAAGGTCGCCTCGCTCGGCGAGGCCCTACGCCAGGCCGGTGTGGGTGGCAGAGGGACGACCTGCTTACCCGCACCTTCCAGACGGTGGGGGAGCCTCTGGTATTCGTCTTCCCCGCGAAGATGTTGAGGCAGGGCTGCTGCCAGCCGGGCTGCCGGACCCCACTCAATAGAGGTAGGTGGCACACCAGACCCGTGTGCCACCCTCACGTGTGCAGCGGACATGCTCGCAGACTCTGCCGAACCCTGCCGTCCGACGCCGGCGGAGCTGTTAAGTTCGACGGCATCAGCGATCGGGAATTTGCCCCGACTCAGCACCAACCACCGTGCCGCGGTTCCGAGTACTCGCCGAACGGCAGGTCGTAGACGTCCCCGTCGTTGCTTGTCACCACATAGCGCGGCGCGGTTCTTGAGGCTGCCGCCCGCAGACTGATGACGAGGTCACGGACAGGAAGTACACGGAGTGACAGAGCCACAGCCACCCGCCATCGCTCTTGGCGGAACTCCGGATTAGCCCTGGCGAGATTTCTCTCAAGGTGCTGGGCGGAAGCCTGCATGACGTCCAGATCGCCACCGCCGGAGAATCTGAGGCAGTCCCGCCATTCCAGTCCGATAATGATCTCCAGCGCGTCCTCCAGGTCGTCGGCGATCAGCCCGCCAGCCCCCTCGGAGCTCGCGAACACCACTGCGCGGCGGCCGCCTTCCTCAGCGCACAGGAAGACGCCCCGCCGGTGAAATCCCCCGCGATCGGCTCCAGGGGCGCGCCCGTGGCAAGCCTCAGGCCGGCACCGCACCCCTTGCGCTCGATGTCGAACTCGAAGGAGGTCCGCAGCAGCTCGTGGATGTCCGGCATACTCTGAATCAGATCGAGCAGATGATCGTTTGAGGCCATGACCACGACGATAGTCAGGGCCGCTGACGCGCGGGGGCCAAGCCCGACCTACAGACGCCCACAGCGGACACCCACTCGGCAGCCACCGCCGCAGCAGGTCATTCTTAAACGATCAGTGAGTATGTGCTGGTGGCCAGTCATGGATAAGCTTCTGCCCGGCGATCTGTAGTGAGACCGGCTTCGCTCCCGCTCCTCGAGACATCGGGCGACAGCGCTGATCAAATCGCTTCCTGTGCGCAGTCCAGCCGGTGGACGACCCGGTCGGGCCCGCGCCCTGGGGCGGCTCCGAGACTCGCCACCGCTTGCGTTCGCCGGCAGGCGGTGGATCAAGGACGCTGTGGTCCTGGTCCTGGTCCTGGTCCTGGTCCTGGTCCGGCAGCGGCTGCGCCGCCGCGGCCGTCGCCCGGCACACCAGCGGGTGTGGAGCACAGAAGGACACCTGACGTATCTGATGCAACGGGCCGTGGAGGTATCGACGCGGTCAGGGATCTCCAGGATCAGGTCATACCGCCACACGCCGTGCTGATCACGGCGTCGACGTGTCACCCGGACCTCGACGATCTGCTCGTCCGGCAAGAGCACCGTGGCGTACGGCAGACGTGCCAAGTGTGACCGGCCACCGTAGTTTGTGAATGACTGTGCTGTCCCTGCAGGACAAGCGTCGAACGGGACGCTCCTGCTTGCGAGATGGCGGCGTACGGACTTTCTTCCCAGTTGCGTACGGACGAAGAAGAGACTTACCCAGCGAAGGTCCTGCCGAGCCGCGGTGCGCCTGCGGCCGGATGGGGACAGCCCTCCCCCGCGCGGGGGAGACGGAGGTACCGGTCTCATTCCGAGGCTGGCTTCGAGGCCAGTCCTCAGAGGCGATGCCGGGGCGGCGGGACGCAGAGAGGATAGTGCACATGACGACCACACAACTCGACACCGCGAGCCTTCCGCCCTCGCCCCGTTGGGCCATCCGTGCCGCCCATGCCGCCGCGCTGGTCACCCTGCCGTCCGGGATCTGGCGCCTGATGCTGGCGGCAGGTTTCACCGCCGGGTACACCGAAGCCGGGTACGATGCGATGGGCTTCACCGGCTGGGGCGCGGTGTATGTGGTCGGGCTCACCGTGGGCGGAGAGTTGCTCGCGCTGCTCACGCTCGGGCTTGTCCGGCCATGGGGTGAGGTGCTGCCCCGGTGGATCCCGTTCGTCGGCGGGCGTCGGCCGAACCCGCGTGCGGTGACCGCGGTGGCGAGCCTCGCCGCCGGGGCTCTGACGCTGATCCTCACCCAGTTTGCCTTCTGGTGGGCCTTCCCCCATCCGGACATGACCCCCTTCGGCAGCACCGTTGCCGGAATCCTCTACCTGCCGCTGGTCGCCTGGGGGCCACTCCTGGCCGCCGTCACCATCGCCCACCACCGTCGGCGACGCGCCGCAGGACTCTGACCGGCCCACCCCCCGTTTGGCTTCGGCCCAGGCCACACGGCGCGCTGTGCGTGTCCGCGTGTCCGCGTGTCCGCGTGTCCGCGTGTCCGCGTGTCCGCGTGTCCGCGTGTCCGCGTGTCCGCGTG
>NZ_JBPQTS010000278.1:0-3712 GCF_051386455.1 Streptomyces sp. URMC 124 | reverse complement strand
GCCCCCGCACCGGACGGCCCCGTCCCCACTCTCGACGGGCTCTCCGTCCACGACACCCTCGGCAAGGTCCCGGCCCTCGTCGCCGTCGTCTACGGCCCCGAGCACCGCATCGCCTACGTCAACGACGCCTACGCCGCCCTCTTCGGGGCCCGCAGCCCCGGAGCCCCCGCCCGCGAAGCCCTCCCCGAGCTCACCGAGCTCGGCCTGCTCCCCCTGATGGACCAGGTCCTGCGCAGCGGCTACTACACCTTCACCTGCTCCCCCATCGAAGTCGGCGCCACCGAAGCCAAACAGCCCGGCGTCCTCGTCTTCGCCGCGGACGTCACCGACCAGATCGAGGCCGCCGAGCGGCTGCGCGCCAGCGAGCGCCGCCAGCGCGAGGCCGCCGTCACCCTCCAGCGCAGCCTCCTCCCGCAAGAGCTCGAACAGCCCGACGACCTCCGCGTCGCCGCCACGTACCAGCCCGGCGGCAAGGACACCGCCGTCGGCGGCGACTGGTACGACGTCATCACCCTCGGCGCCGGCCGCACCGCCCTCGTCATCGGCGACGTCATGGGCCGCGGAGTGCGCGCCGCCGCCGTCATGGGCCAGCTCCGCACCGCCGTACGCGCCTACGCCCGCCTCGACCTGCCGCCCCACGAGGTCCTCCAGCTCCTCGACGGCCTCGCCAGCGAAATCGACGCCACCCAGATCGCCACCTGCATCTACGCCGTCCACGACCCCAACGAGGGCCGCCTGGTCTACGCCTCCGCGGGCCACCTCCCGATCCTCGTCCGCGACCCCGACGGCACCGTCCGCCGCGCCGCCGAACCCACCGGCCCGCCCCTCGGCACCGGCGGCTGGATGCACGCCTCCGGCACCATCCCGCTCGGCCCCGGCTCCAGCGCCGTCCTCTACACCGACGGCCTCGTCGAGCGCCGCACCGAGGACATCGACGAGGGCGTCGCCGCCCTGGAGCGCGCCTTCGCCGGCGCCACCGGCTCCCCCCAGGTCATGTGCGACCGCCTCATCCGCGCCCTCGGCGTGACCGCCGACCACGACGACGACGTCGCCGTCCTCGTCCTCCAGCACCCCGCCCGCACCGGCCACGACGCCGAGCTCTTCCACAACGCCGCCCTGGAGCTCCTCGGCGGCATCGAAGCCGCACCCCGGGCCCGCGCCTTCGCCTCCGGCGTCCTCGTCAGCTGGCGCTTCCCGACCGAGCTGCGCGACCTGGGCGTCCTCGCCGCCAGCGAGCTCGTCGCCAATTCCCTCCAGCACGGCACCCCGCCCATGCGCCTGCGGCTGCGCCGCACCGACCGCCGGTTGATCATCGAGGTCACCGACGGCGACGACCACCTCCCGCGGCGCCGCCGCGCCGAGCCCGTCGACGAGGCCGGACGCGGCATCTCGATCATCGCCACCATCGCCTCGTCCTGGGGCTCGCGGCGCACGCCGGGCGGCGGCAAGGCCGTGTGGTGCGAGTTCGCCTTGCCGGCGGGGCACGGGTGACGAAAGAGGGGGAGGACGCCTCGGGCGCCCTCCCCCTCCTCTTATATGGAGATGTGTGTCAGGCGTGGACCGCCGTGGGCTCGCTCACCGGCGCCGCCCGGCGCTGTGCCTTCGCCAGCAGAGGGTTGTCCTGGGCCGGGGTGAGCCGGCGGCCCAGCCGCAGCGCCAGGGTGGTGATGAGCAGGGAGCACGCGATCACCATGGCGATGTACGCCACGTACAGACCGCCACCGGCCATCAGACCGCCCACGGCCGGCCCGACCGCCAGCGCGAGCTGCTTCACGAGCGCGAACGCCGAGTTGTACTGACCCACCAGCCGGGCCGGCGCCAGGTCCGCCACCAGCGGCGCCACCGTCGGCGACAGCATCGACTCACCGATACCGAAGAGCGCGTACGTAGAGATCAGCAGCGCGGTCGCCACCCCGTGCGCCCCCGGAATGAGCCCCGAGACCCCCGCGGCCACCCACGCAACGGTCCAGATGAGACCCACGAGCGCCATGACCCGGCTGCGCCGGTGCCCCTCGACCAGCTTGAGGACGACGAACTGCGCCAGCACGATCGCCGCGGTGTTGGCGGCGAGCGCGATGCCCAGCTGCGCCGGCGAGATGCGGGTGACCTCGACCGCGAAGGCCGCCAGACCCGACTCGAACTGTCCGTAGCAGGCGAAGAACATCACGAAGCCCAGCACGCACAGCTGCACCATGGCCCGGTCCCCGAGCAGCGTGCGCCAGCCGCCCTTGGCACCCTCGTCCGTCGGGACCGCGTCCTCGACCCTGGGCGCCTTCGGCAGCCGCACCGTCGCCACGGCGACACCCAGCACCAGGAACATCGCCGCCTCGATCGAGAAGAGCCGCACGAAGCTCCCCGGGTCCGAGGTGTCCACGATCTGCCCGCCGAGCAGACCGCCGACGCCGAGGCCGAGGTTGTTCAGGAAGAACTGCATCGCGAACGCACGCGAGCGGGTCGTCGGCGTCGAGCACCAGACGATCATCGTGGCGAGCGTCGGCTGGATCACCGCGATACCGGCACCCAGCGCCGCGGCCGCGGCGAAGACCAGCGCCTCGGTGGACGCCAGCCCCATCCCCATCGACCCGGCGGCGGCGGAGACCGTACCGGCGATGGCAACCGGCAGCGGACCCCGTCGGTCGATGACCCGACCGACGAAGGGCAGCACGACGAGCGCGGACACGGCGAACGTCATGAGCACCAGGCCCGCGGTGCTCGCTCCGAGATCCCGTACCTGCGACACGTAGATGAACAGGAACGGGACGGTGAAGCCGTTGCCGAACGCGCTCAGGGCGTTCCCCAGCTGGATCCGGCGCAGAGCTGCGCCCATCGCGGTGGTCACACTCACCTTCCTAGGTCGAGGTTGAGGGGCGGGACTGTCGAGGTCTGAAGACTTCAACAGTAAAGTTCGAAGCTAAAGAGTACATGCTGAAGGGCTTTAGCGCGAATCAGTTCGTGTCATACTGCCGGGCATGGCTGACACCCCCGGCGCCTCCGAGCCGAGCCTCGACGAACAGATCGCCGCCTATCAGCGCGAGTTTCAGGACCTCGACCCCCAGGTGGAGAAGGTCGTCTCCGCACTCAGCCGCCTCAACCGGCGGATGAACGTCGCCTACGGCCGCCAGACCGCCGAGCTCGGCATCAGCAACGCCGAGTGGGAGGTCCTCAAGGCCCTCGTACTGGCTGGCGACCCCTACCGCCTGGGCCCCGGCGACCTCGCCAAGCGGCTCGGCCTCACCCCCGCCGCCATGACCCACCGCATCGACCGCATGGTCGCGGAGGGCCTGGTGACCAGGGAACGCGACGAGAACAACCGCGTGCGCGTCATCGTCGGCATTACGGAGGAAGGCCGCAGCAAATGGCTGGAGGCCATGCGCATGGCCACGGTCTTCGAGGAGGAACTCCTCCAGGACCTCTCCGGCGAGGAACGCGGCCGCCTCGGTGAGATGCTGACCCGGCTGCTGCGCAGGGTCGAGGACGCCCAGCCGGACGCCGGGGGACGGCTCAGCGACCTGGACTGAGAGGTCGGTCGAGGGCGATCGAGGGCCCGTGGAGGGGTGGCCGGGGACGTTTGACACGCCCCTGGGGCATGAGTAGTGTTCTCCGAGTTGTCACGGAGCCATGACGGTTCCGAGACGGCCACTCGAGCCGCACCGGCGGCAATCACCACTGCACGGCCCCTGAACGGGATGGATTTCGGCCTGCCGAAATTCGG
>NZ_JBPQTS010000277.1:0-3797 GCF_051386455.1 Streptomyces sp. URMC 124 | reverse complement strand
GGGGGCCGCGGCCGGCCGCGCCGGGGAAGGCACCGCCGGCCGCGGGGAAGGCCCCGGGGGCCTCGGGGCCGTGGGCGGAGCCCTGCGCGAAGCCGGACCCGTCACCGCGGTTACGCGCGGAGCCCTCCGGGAAGCCGCCGGGCGCCTGGAGGCCGCCGGCCGCCGTCTCCGGGAAACCGGACCCTGCCTGACCGCTGCGCGCGGAGCCCTCCGGGAAACCGTCGCGGGTCTCGCGGTGACGGCCGGAGCTCTCCGGGAAGCCGCCGGACGTCCGAGACCCGCCGGCCGCGGCCTGCGGGAAACCGGACCCTGCCTCACCGCTGCGCGCGGAGCCCTCCGCGAAGCCGTCGCGCGTCTCGCGGTGACGGCCGGAGCTCTCCGGGAAACCGCCGGGCGCCTGGAGGCCGCCGGCCGCGGCCTCCGGGAAACCCGACCCTGCCTCACCGCTGCGCGCGGAGCCCTCCGGGAAACCGTCGCGCGTCTCGCGCTCGCGGCTGCTCGGGGTCCGCGGGAAGCCGCCGTCCCCCTCGCCGTAGGCGCCACCGTCCGCAGCGGGGCCCTCGGGGCCGCGGTGGGAGGGGCGTTCCGGGAAGGCGGCCGCCGAGGCCTCCGGGAAGTCGGGGTAGTCCGGGACGGGGGTCCGCCCCGGCGGTCGCGTCGCGGCGGTGCGGTCCGCCGCGTGCGCGCCCGGGTGCCGCAGCGGTGTCGTGCCGGGCCCGTCGATGTCGATCTGGGTGAGCAGGGTGCTGGGGAGGAACAGCACGGCCCGGACGCCGCCGTAGGGCGAGCGGGTGTCGACGGAGACGCTGAACCCGTAGCGCGCGGCGAGCACGCCGATCACGGGGAAGCCGAACTGCGGCGGGTCGCCGAGGCGGGAGACGTCGACGGCGGCGCGCCCGGACAGCAGGGCGCCGGCCCGCTGGATCTCCTGGCCGTCCATGCCGACGCCGGCGTCGTCGATGACGACGCACGCGCCGTTGTGCACGGGCTGCAGGCCCACCTCGACGGTGGTGTTGGGCTGGGAGTGGCGGGCGGCGTTGTCGAGGAGCTCGGCGACGGCGAGGACGACGGGCTCCACGGCGCGGCTGACGACGGCGAGGTCGGCCTGGCTGTGCACCTGGACGCGCCGGTAGTCGCGGATGCGGGAGGTGGCGCCGCGGACGACGTCGGTCAGCGGTGAGGCGGCGCGCTGGCGGCCCGGCCAGGAGCCGCACAGGACGGCGATGGCCTGGGCGCGGCGGCCGAACTGGGAGTTGGCGTGGTCGATCTGCAGCAGGTCGCGCAGCACGTCGGGGTTGTCGTGCCGGTCCTGCATGTCGGAGATGGCCAGCTGCTGCTCGTGGGCGAGGCCCTGGAGCGCGCGCATGGAGGCCTTGAGGGCGGCCTTCGCGGACTGGTCGGCGCGGGCCTGCGCCTTGTCGACGGCCTGGGTGAAGGTGTCCATGACCGACTGCAGGCCGTGGGCGAAGACGGTGCCGGCGAGCTGCTCGTCGAGCAGGCCGGGCAGCGGTACGGGCTGGTTCATGGAGGCCGAGACGGCGGGGATCCGGACCGCGACCAGGTGCCCGAGTTCGGTGTCGCGCGCCCGCTGCCCCTCTTCCAGCGTGGCGGCGCGCAGCCGCAGCGCCGCGGCGATCCCGCGCTGGCGCACCAGCAGGACCGCGACGACGATCAGCACGGCGGCCAGGCACCAGGTCACTACGTCCGGTATGTGATGTGACATCAATTCCTCGTGGACGCAGGGGGCATGCGGACAGCTGGACGAGGCCGTGGTCCCTGACGTCCCGTCCAGAAGCGGAATACGCCGATCATCCTAACCACGACGTTCCCCGCTTGGCCGATCTTCGCCCGTGGATGACCGAACACGCATACGCCTTCCGCGGGCCTCGGGTGAGGGTACGGAAGGCGGAGGGAAAGCGCAGGTGGTTCGGGTGAGGTGTTGTCAGGGACACAGTGCGCGGTCGACCAGCGGCCCTGCGGCGCCGGTGTAGTCCGCGGGGTCGCACAGGGCCTTCAGCTCGGCGGCGGTGAAGTGACCGTCCAGTAGTGGGTTCTCGGCGAGGATCGCCCGCAGTTCCCGGCCACTGGCGGCCGATTCGGCCGACGCCTGCGTCAGCAGCCGCTTCGCTTCGGCCCTTCCGATGCGCGGTGCGAGGACGGCCGCGAGCCGCTCCGATACGACCTGCGCGCCCGTCAGGCGGAGGTTGGCGCGCATGCGGTCCGCCCGGACGTCCAGGCCTTCGGCCAGCTCGGCGGCGGTACGGGCGGCACCGCCGGTCAGGCGCAGGCACTCGCGCAGCAGCTGCCACTCCGCGTGCCAGGCACCGGCGGACCGCTCGTCCTCGGCGGCCAGGCACTGCGTCAGGGCGCCGGCCAGGGCGGGCACCTGCAGCGCCGCGCTGCGGATCAGGGTGGCGAGGACGGGGTTGCGCTTGTGCGGCATGGCCGAGGAGCCGCCGCGGCCGGCCGGGCCCGGCTCGGCGACCTCGCCGACCTCGGTGCGCGCGAGCGACTGCACGTCGGCCGCGATCTTGCCGAGGGCGCCCGCGGTGAACCCGAGGGCCGCGGCCAGGTCCGCGACCGGGGTGCGCAGCGCGTGCCACGGCAGGACGGGCCGGGCCAGGCCCGTCTCGGCGGCGAACGCGTCCACGAGCCGCTCGGCGTAGCCGCCGTCACCGGTGCCCTCGGCTCCGCCCAGCCGGGCGTGTTCCAGGTAGCCCGCGAGGGTGCCGGCCGCGCCGCCCAGCGAGACCGGCAGGCCCTCGTGCACCCGGCCGAGCCGCTCCTCCGCGTCGAGGACGAGCCGCCGCCAGCCGGCCGCCTTCAGCCCGAACGTCGTGGGCACGGCGTGCAGCGTGAGCGTGCGGCCCGCCATGAGGGTGTCGCGGTGCCGGGCCGCGAGGAGGGCGAGCGCCCCGGCGGTACGGGCCAGGTCGGCGCGGACGGTGCGCAGGGTGCGGGCCGCGACCAGCATGGCGCCGGTGTCGAGGATGTCCTGGCTGGTGGAGCCACGGTGCACGTACGCGGCGGCGTCCGGGGTGTCGGCGGCGACCAGGCGGGTGAGCGCCTGGACGAGACCGACGACGGGGTTGGCGGTCTCCCGGGCGGCCAGGGCGAGCGCCCTCGCGTCCAGCCGCTCGGCACGGGCGCACCGCGTCACCGCTTCCGCGGCCGCGGCGGGCACGGTGCCGAGGCCGGCCTGGGCCCGGGCGAGGGCCGCCTCGGCGTCAAGCATGGCCTGCAGCCAGGCGGTGTCGGTGGTGGCCTCCTCGGCGGGGGTACCGGCCCGGACAGGCGACAGCAGTCCGGCGTCGACGACCTCGCCTTCCCCACCGCGGCAGGGACCGGCCCCGGCGGAGCCCGGCGGGCGCTGTACGCCCTGGGCGCCTTGTACGCCCCGTGCCGCCTGTACGCCCCGTGCCGCCTGTACGCCCCGTGCCGCCTGTACGCCCTGGGCGGCCTGTACGCCCTGGGCGCCCGCGGCACCGCCGGGCTCCGCCGCGGGGGTTGCGCGCCGCGGCGGCGGGCTCGTAGCGGCGGCAGCCTCTTGGTCCGGTTGGTCCGGTTGGTCCGGCTCCACTCCTCCCCCGCCGCCGCGGCGGTCGGCCTCGGCGGCGCTGTCCGGCGGGGCCGAACCCGCCTGAGGACGTGCGGCACCGCCGCGCTCGCCGGTGGAAGTTGCGCGCTGCGACGGCGGGTTCGAGGCCGTGGCCCCGGGCTGCCGGGGAACGGGGTGAGGGGGCCTGGAGGACGGAGTCACACGATCACGCCTTCCGGAGGGGTGTTCGGGGTCGGGG
>NZ_JBPQTS010000276.1:0-3819 GCF_051386455.1 Streptomyces sp. URMC 124 | reverse complement strand
CACCCACGCCCGCTCCCCCTTCCGCACCCGCGCCTTCCCCCGGCGGCAACACCGTCCTCCTCGCGGTCATCGCCCTGTGCACCGCCGTGACCGCCGCGAACATCTACCTCGCGGCCCCGCTCCTCGGCCTCATCGCCCGCGACTTCGGCGCCGCGCCCTCCGCGGCCGGCTGGATCGCCTCCGTGGCCCAGCTCGGTTACGCCATCGGCCTGCTGGCCTTCGCCCCGCTCGGGGACACCGCCGACCGCCGCCGCCTGGTGGCCGTGCTGTCGGCGGTCGCCGGGGCGGCCCTCGTCGCGGCGGCCTTCGCGCCCGGCCTGCCCGCGCTGGCCGCGGCCGTCCTGGTGGCCTGCGCCGCGACGGTCGTACCGCAGCTGCTGGTTCCGCTGGTCGCCGAGCGGGCGCCCGCCGACCGGCGCGGGCGGCACGTGGCCGCGGTCGTGGCGGGGCTGTTCACCGGCATCGTCGCGGCCCGCGTCCTCGGCTCCCTCGCCGGGCAGGCGTACGGCTGGCGCGCCGTCTTCCTCGGCGCCGCCGCGCTCACCGTCGCGATCGGCCTGCTGACCGCCGTGCTGCTCCCGGCCGAGACGCGCCCGCGCCGCGCCGCCCAGCCGCTCAAGGCCGTCGCCGCTCTGCCGGGCCTGCTGCGCCGCTCCCCCGAATTGCGGGCCGCGTGCCTGCGCCAGGCCGGCCTCTTCGGCGCCTGGAGCTCCCTGTGGACGACGCTCGCCCTGCTGCTGACCGCGGACGGGCCGTTCCACCTGTCCACGGCGACCGCGGGTCTCTTCGGCCTGTTCGGCCTGGTCTCCACCGCCGTCGCCCCCGTGTCGGGCGCGCTCATCGACCGCTTCGGCGCGACCCGCGTCGTCACCACGGCCTACGTCCTCACGGCCCTCTCGCTGCCGCTGTTCTGGCTCGGCGGGCACCGGCTGTGGGCGCTGTGCGCGGCGGCCGTGCTGATCCACGCGGGCCTGATGGCCGGCCAGGTCGCCAACCAGACCCGGGCGCTGGCCTCGACGGGCACCCCGGCGGCGGCCAACACCGCCTACGTCGTCACCGCGTTCGTCGGCGGTGCGAGCGCTTCCGCCCTGGCGGGCCCGGCCTACGCCCACTGGGGCTGGAACGGCGTCTGCGTGATCGCGGTGGCGGCCGTGGCGGTGGGCTGGGCCGGCAGCGCGCTGGTGGGCGGCAAGCGCGGCACGGAGCGCTGACTCCGAACCCGAACACCGAACACCGAACGCCGAACGCCGGGCGGGGGGCCTCATCGGCGGCTCCCCGCCCGGCGTCCTGCTTCCGCAGTCCGGGCCAGGTCAGGTCACGTCAGGTCAGGTCAGGTCACGTCACCCGCCCAGGACGGTGACCTCCAGCTCCCCCTCCGCGTACTGCTTGCGGAGCACCTTCTTGTCGAACTTGCCCACCGACGTCTTCGGCACGGTCGCGACCCGCGCCCACCGCTCGGGCAGCTGCCAGCGCGCCACCCGCTCGCCGAGGAACGCCCGCAGCGCCTCGTAGTCGGCGGACTCGCCGTCCTTGAGGACCACGGTGGCGAGCGGGCGCTCGCCCCACTTCTCGTCCGGGACGGCCACGACGGCCGCCTCCGCGACGTCCGGGTGGGCCATCAGGTGGTTCTCCAGCTCGACGGAGGAGATCCACTCGCCGCCCGACTTGATCACGTCCTTGGCGCGGTCGGTGAGGGTGAGGAAGCCGTCGGACGTGATCGTGCCGACGTCGCCCGTACGCAGCCAGCCGTCGGGGCTGAACTTGTCCTCCGGCCGGACGGGCTCGCCGGCGGCGCCGCCGTAGTACGCGCCCGCGATCCAGGGCCCGCGGACCTCCAGCTCACCGGCCGACTCCCCGTCCCACGGCAGGAACTCCCCGCCGGGGCCGGCGAGCCGGGCCTCCACGGAGGAGGGCAGCCGGCCCTGGGTGATGCGGTAGGGCCACTCCTCCTCCTCGCTCAGACCGGCCGGCGGGTAGGCGACCGAGCCCAGCGGCGAGGTCTCCGTCATGCCCCACGCCTGGACGAGCCGCACGCCGTGACGCTCGTGGAAGCCGCGCATCATCGCGGGCGGAGCGGCCGAGCCGCCGCTGATGACCGTGCGCAGCGAGGACAGGTCCCGCGGCCGCGCGTCGAGCTCGGCGAGCAGGCCCGCCCAGATCGTGGGGACGCCCGCGGACACCGTGGGCCGCTCGGTGGCGATCATCTCGGCGAGCGGCGCGGGCTGCAGGAAGCGGTCGGGCATCAGCAGGGACGTTCCTGCCATGAAGGCGGCGTGCGGCAGGCCCCAGGCGTTCACGTGAAACATCGGCACCACGGGCAGGCAGGTGTCGGCCGGGGTCAGGCCGAAGGCCGAGGCGGCGTTGACCTCCATGGCGTGGAGGTAGACGGAGCGGTGGCTGTAGAGGACGCCCTTGGGCTCGCCGGTGGTGCCGGAGGTGTAGCAGAGGGCGGCGGCCTGCCGCTCGTCGAGCTCCGGCCAGTCGAAGCCGGCCACGGGTCGGCCCGCGAGCAGCTCCTCGTACTCGTGCACGCGCGGGCGGCAGCCCTCCAGCGCCGAGCGGTCGCCCGGGCCCGAGACGATCACGTGCTCGACCGAGCCGAGGTGCGGCAGGAGCGGCGCGAGCAGCGGCAGCAGCGAGCCGTTGACGATGATCACGCGGTCGGCGGCGTGGTTGACGATGAAGGCGAGCTGCTCGACGGGCAGCCGCAGGTTCAGCGTGTGCAGGACGGCGCCCATGGAGGGGATGGCGAGATACGCCTCCAGGTGGTCGCTGTTGTTCCACATGAGCGTGGCGACGCGCTGGTCGCCGACCACCCCGAGCTCGTCGCGGAGCGCGTGGGCCAGCTGCACGGACCGCTCGGCGACCTCGCGGAAACTGTGCCGCAGCGGCTCACCGTCCCCGGTCCAGGTGGTCACCGTGGCTCCCCCGTGCACCAGCGCGCCATGGGCGAGGATGCGCGTGACTGTGAGCGGTACGTCCTGCATCGTGCTCTGCACCGGGGTCCTCCCGAAGACCTGGTACGGCGGGTGGTCGTCCGCTGATTGTGCTGGGGTATCTCGCGGTAAGTCACTACCCCGGACGCCCCGCGGCGAGCGCTTTCCGTCACGCCGTGCAGCACCCGGCGGCACCCGGGCGGTGCCCGGCCGCGCCCGGCCCGTCACGCCGCGCAGGCGAGCTCCGGGTCCTCGCGGAGCTTCCCGAGCGCCCGGGAGACGGCGCTCTTGACCGTGCCGACGGAGACGCCGAGCAGTTCGGCGGTCTGCACCTCGGTGAGGTCCTCGTAATACCTGAGGACGACCATGGCCCGCTGCCGCGCCGGCAGCCGCAGTACGGCCCGCCACATCGCGTCGCGCAGCGCCTGCTGCTCGGCGGGGTCCGCCGAGGGGGCCGCCTCGCGCTCGGGCAGCTCGTCGTAGGGGAACTCCTCGACCTTGCGCTTGCGCCACTGCGAGGTGCGGGTGTTGACCAGGGCCCGGCGCACGTAGCCGTCCAGGGCCCGGTGGTCCTCTATGCGCTCCCAGGCCAGGTACGTCTTGGTGAGCGCGGTCTGCAGCAGGTCCTCCGCGTCGCACGGGTTCGAGGTCAGAGAACGGGCGGTGCGCTGCAGCACCGGACCGCGTGCCCGTACGTAGGAGGAGAACGACGGGTACACGGCGGTGGATGCGCTGGTGCACACAGGCGTCGTGGTTGCTGTCATGCTTCAACGCTAGGAGCGCACCCGTACCCGGCGGATCGGCCGCAGGTGCCGAAGGACGGTCCGCCTCAGGTCGTACAGGTGGGGCTGGCCCCACCTCCCGGAGGGGGAGGGGTATGGGG
>NZ_JBPQTS010000275.1:0-3839 GCF_051386455.1 Streptomyces sp. URMC 124 | reverse complement strand
CCCACGGCGTCCCCCGCCAGCCCGGTCCCCGCGATCAGGACGGCGCTGCCGGGCCGGGGGCGTCACCCGTCCGGCCCGAGCCCACCGGGCTGCTGGTCGTCGTCCTCGCGCCCCACGACCCGATGTCGCGCGGCCAGCTGCGCCGGATGGCCGAGCTGGCCCGCGACCAGGGGCACGAGGTGCGCTGGGAGGAGGCGCGGGGCGGGCCGACGGCACCGGTGGCCACGGTCGGCGGGCTCGCGGGGGCGCTGCGCCGGGCGCACCGGATCGTGATCGGCGACCCGTTCTCGCGCTACGTCCAGCTGCTGCTGACGATCACCCGGGCGCGGGAGCTGGTGGTGGTGGACGACGGCACGGCCACGATGGAGTTCGTCGCTCAACTCGGCCGGGGCGAAAGCCTTGTACGGTGGCACCGCCGCGGCAGCAAAGGGGCGCGCGATCTCCTCTTCGCGCCGGTCTCTGCTTCAGCGCGCCGGATGCTGACGCCCAACGCTGGCCGGAGCGTAGAGGTGTTCACCTCGATGCCGGTCGAACCGCCACCCGGCGTAGACGTCCGGGCCAACGACTTCGCCTGGACGCGCGCGGCCTTCGGCCCGCCCCGGCTCACCGGCGGCACGGACCTCGTGGGAACTTCCCTGGTGGAGACCGGGGTCGTGGACCCCGACCGCTACCTGGGGGCCGTCGCCTCCCTGGCCCGCGCCCACGGCGCCACCCGCTACTTCGCCCACCGCCGCGAGAGCGCGGAGAAGCTGCGCCGGATAGCGGACGCGGTGGGGCTGGAAGTGGTGCGCCCCGAGCTCCCGCTGGAGATCGTCGCCCGCCGGGGCCCGGTCGGCCGCACCGTCGTGAGCTTCCCCTCGACCGTCGTGCACACGCTGCCGCTGGCCCTCGCGGGCACCGGGATCACGGTCGCGGTCTGCGACATCGACCCCGTTTGGCTCACCGCGCACGCCTCTCCCCGGGCGGAGGGATTCCTGGCCGAGGTGACGGACACGGCCCGGGATGTGCGGCGACTTCCGGCCAGCCCGCTGACCGCTTCCTGAGCCGTAAAGACTGGTCATACCCCTCAAGTGAGCCATCCATGCGGCTGAACTTTTCTTGATCGGGGGGCAGTTGCCCGGGTGGGGGCTCTACTCTTCCCTGCGTGAACCATCTGATGCCTTGCGACGCCGGGACTGCCACTTCTCAGGGGACGGGCGAGGGGGTGCTCGCCGGTACGCTCCCCCCGGGGCTGCGCGACGAACTCATCGCGTTCCGGCGGGATTTGCACATGCACCCCGAGCTGGGCAACCGCGAGTTCCGGACCACCGCGGCCGTCAAGGCGAGACTGCAGCGCGCGGGCCTCTCCCCGCGGACGCTGTCGACGGGCACGGGGCTGTTCTGCGACATCGGGCGGGAGCCGGGCGTGCCGGCGCAGCCCATGCTGGCGCTCCGCGCCGATCTCGACGCCCTGCCCATCCCGGACACCAAGTCGGTGCCGTACCGCTCGACGGTCCCCAGGATGGCGCACGCCTGCGGCCACGACGTGCACACCACCGCGGTCCTCGGCGCCGGCCTGGTCCTCGCCGACCTGGCCGAGCAGGGCCGGCTGCCGCACCCCGTCCGGCTGATCTTCCAGCCCGCCGAGGAGGTGCTGCCCGGCGGCGCCCTGGACGCCATCGAGTGCGGGGCGCTGGACGGCGTCGGCAAGATCATCGCGGTGCACTGCGACCCCAAGGTCGAGGTCGGCCGCATCGGCCTGCGGGTCGGCCCCATCACCTCAGCGTGCGACCGCCTGGAGGTCACCCTCGGCGGCCCCGGCGGCCACACCGCCCGCCCGCACTTCACCACGGACCTGGTGACCGCCGCCGCCCGGATCGCCATCGACGTGCCCGCGGTGCTGGCCCGCCGGGTGGACGCCCGCTCGGGCCTGTCCCTCACCTGGGGCCGGATGGAGACGGGCCACGCGCCGAACGTGATCCCGCAGCACGCGGAGCTCTCCGGCACCGTCCGCTGCCTCGACCTGCACGCCTGGCGGGACGCGCCGGACCTGGTGCACGCCGCGATCGACGAGGTCGCCACGCTCCACCGGGCCAAGTCGGAGATCAATTACGTCCGCGGCGTGCCCCCGGTGGTCAACGACGCCGAGGTCGTCGGCCTGCTGCGGCGCGCCATGGCCGCCCGCCGCGGACCCTCCTCCGTGGAGGACACCGAGCAGAGCCTGGGCGGCGAGGACTTCTCCTGGTACCTGGAGCACGTGCCCGGAGCGATGGCCCGCCTGGGCGTCCGCCCGGTCGGTGATACGACCCGGCGTGACCTGCATTGCGGTGATTTCGACGTGGACGAGGGTTCCATCACCGCCGGCGTCGAACTCTTCACCGCCGCGGCATTGCTGGACGGAGGGCGGGTTTAGCTGTAACAAGCACCGGATTTTGGGCGGACATTGATTGCACATTGGCGTGCACATTGGCGGCGTCCGGCATGCGTATTGGGTCCGTGGACGCCCGGCCGGACCGGGATGGAGAGTTCCAGGTCACGTTGTACGTAAAACCTGGGTAGTTCGGGGCCAGATCACGTTGTACGTAAAACCCATCGACGGCGCGGACGGCCGATCCCAGCCCTGACTGGGCCGGATGGAGGTAACCCCGACGCAAACGGGGCAATAGTGGTTCGCGTCGATCCGATAACGGCTTTGTTGTACCCCTTTTCAGTCCATCTACGCGCGTTACGATTCCGGCGTCCAGCGCCAAAGGAGGCGCTTCGAGTGAAGGGGCCCCTCGTGCGCCGGGTATCCACAATCACTGTCGCGGGCGTTGCCACCGCGGCTCTCGCGTTCACCCTCACCGCTTGTGGTGAGTCCTCCACCGATTCCGGTGACGGCAAGAGCAAGGGCGTCGGCCTTGCGTTCGACGTCGGCGGCCGTGACGACCACTCCTTCAACGAGTCCGCGGCCCGTGGCCTGGACAAGGCCATGAAGGAGCTCGGCGTCGAGGGCAAGATGATGACCGCCAAGAACGGCGAGACCGAGGCCGAGCGCGAGCAGCGCCTCAGCTCCCTCGCCGACAAGGGCTACAACCCGGTCATCGGCGTCGGCTTCAACTACGCGAAGTCGATCGAGAAGGTCGCCAAGGACTTCCCGAAGACCAACTTCGCGATCGTCGACTCGGTCGTCCCGGGCGACAACGTCAACAGCATCACCTTCGGTGAGCACGAGGGCTCCTACCTCGCGGGCGTGGCCGCGGCCCAGAAGTCCAAGACCAAGAAGGTCGGCTTCATCGGCGGCGTGGACAACGAGCTGATCAAGAAGTTCCAGGCGGGCTTCGAGCAGGGCGCGAAGGAGTCCGGCGTCAAGGTCGAGGTCACCTCCGAGTACCTCGGCAGCACCGACAAGGGCTTCAACGACCCGGCGGCCGCCAAGGACAAGGCCAAGGGCATGCTCGACCGCGACATCGACGTGATCTACACGGCGGCCGGCCTCTCCGGCAACGGCTCCATCGAGGCCGTCGCGGGCAAGAAGGACGCCTGGGCCATCGGTGTCGACTCCGACCAGTACCAGCAGCCGGGTCTGGCGAAGTACAAGGACCACATCCTCACCTCGGTCGTGAAGAACGTGGACGTCGCGGTCTTCGACATGGTCAAGAGCGTCAAGGACGGCAAGCCGCTGACCGGCCCGCACCAGTACCTGCTCAAGGACGGCGGCGTCTCGCTGGCCACCTCGGGCGGCTTCATCGACGACATCAAGGCCAAGATCGAGGAAGCGAAGAAGAACATCGTCGACGGCAAGGTCAAGGTCAAGACCACCCCGTGACGCGGTGCCGGTCCCTGACCGGCACCCACCGGCCGGTCCTCGCGGACCGGCC
>NZ_JBPQTS010000274.1:0-3928 GCF_051386455.1 Streptomyces sp. URMC 124 | reverse complement strand
CCCGCCCACGCCCTGTCCCTGGACGCCGCGGCCGGTCTCCCGCCGAGCCGGGTGCCCGGCGGGCTGACCGCGCAGCACCGCGCCGTCGTCGACGCGCACTTCCCGCCCTACTGGCAGGAGCTCGTCCGGCGCACCCCGCACGACGCCACGTACGTCCAGCCCGTCTACGACCTGTGCGTGCCGCGCTACGGGGAGGGCCGGCTCGTGCTCGTGGGCGACGCGGCGGCGGTCGCCCGGCCGCACTCGGGCAGCGGGGCGGTCAAGGCGCTGCAGGACGCCACGGTGCTGGAGCGCTGCCTGGTGTCGGCCGGGAGCCCGGACGAGGCCGTGGCCGCGTACGACGCCGCGCGGGCCCCGGCCGGCCGGGCCGTGGTCGACCTCGGCCGCAGGCTGGGCAGGGCGCAGGTGCAGGCCGCGCCCGCCTGGGACGCGCTGGACCAGGGCGCGCTGGAGGAGTGGTGGCGGCGGGCGGCCGACGGCGGGCAGGACTTCGGCGGGCGGTCGCTGGGGGAGCCGGGACGGTAGCGGGCGGAGCGGCCGGTGGCGACCGCTCGATTGCGAGAGATGTGCAACTGCAGAAAGTGTGCACAACCGCTAGGGTGGCCCGGCCGTGGTGTTCGGGAAGACCGGTGACGGACCTTCAGGGGTCCCAGTCCGGAGCGGCCCTCGCCACTGTGATCGGGGAGTGACCGTCCCGTTCCGCGCGCTCCCCCACGGCGCGCGGAGCCACTGGCCGCAGCCGGCTGCCGGGAAGGCGGGGACGGACGCGCACGGACCCGTAAGCCAGGAGACCGGCCACGGCATCTCGCCAATGGTCCACGAGGTGCTGGAGCGTTCAACCCACCATGTCCCGTCCCACTGATTCACCTGCCGCCCCCTTTCCCGGTTCCGGTCCCGGTCCCGCGCCCGCCTTCCGCTGGCGCCGCGAGGACACCGTGCGGACCGCCGGCCTGCTGGCCGTCATAGCCGCCCTGCACGTCGTCGCGTTCGGCGTGCTCTACCTGCTCGTCGTCCCCCACCACTACACCGTCGGCTCCAAGGTCTACGGGGTCGGGCTCGGCATCACCGCCTACACCCTCGGCATGCGGCACGCCTTCGACGCCGATCACATCGCCGCCATCGACAACACCACCCGCAAGCTGATGGCGGACGGCAAGCGGCCGGTCTCCGTCGGCTTCTGGTTCGCCCTCGGCCACTCCAGCGTCGTCGTCGCGATGGCCGCCCTGGTGGCGGGCGGCACCCAGCTCGCCGGGCGGCTGATGGACGAGGAGTCCACGACCCACCAGACCCTCGGTGTCGTCGGCACCACGGTCTCCGGCGGCTTCCTCTACCTCATCGCCGCGCTCAACCTCGTCGCCCTCGCGGGCATCCTGCGCATCTTCCGCGCCATGCGCGAGGGCCGCTACGACGAGGCCGAGCTGGAGCAGCACCTGGACTCGCGCGGCTTCATGAACCGCATCCTCGGCCGCTTCACGCGCTCCATCACCCGCCCCGGGCAGATGTACCCCCTGGGCTTCCTCTTCGGGCTCGGCTTCGACACCGCCACCGAGGTCACGCTGATGGTGATGGCGGGCAGCGGCGCCGCCGCGGGCCTGCCGTGGTACGCGATCGTGTGCCTGCCGCTGCTGTTCGCCGCCGGCATGAGCCTGTTCGACACGCTCGACGGCACGTTCATGAACTTCGCCTACCAGTGGGCGTTCTCCAACCCGGTCCGCAAGGTCTACTACAACCTCACGATCACCGGCCTGTCCATCGCCGTCGCCTTCCTCATCGGCACCATCGAACTGGTCGGCGTCCTGCACGAGAAGCTGGACCTGGACGACGCGGTGACCGGCTGGATCGCCGGCCTGAACCTCGACAACGTGGGCTTCGTCATCGTCGGCCTGTTCGTGGTCGTGTGGGCGGCGGCCCTCGGCTACTGGCGCTTCGGCAAGGTCGAACAGCGCTGGGCGGCCCGCACGGAGGCGGCGGCCGAGAGCTGAGGTCCGGTCAGACGGCGCGGGCGGGTGCCTCCTCGGCCTCCTCCCGCGCCGCCGGGACCAGGTGCGCCTGCCCGGCCAGGATCACCAGGGCGCCCACGGCGAGCCCCGCGACCCCGCACGACGCGGCCCACGTGGGGCCGGCCGTCTCCAGCACCGTGCCGACGACGGCCGATCCCAGCGCCACGCCCGCCGTCATCAGGGTCACCAGCCAGGCGAACGCCTCGGTGACGGTGCCCGCCGGAGCGAGCTCGCCCACGAGCACGAAGACGACGGTGAGCACGGGCGCCAGGAACAGCCCGGTGAGGATCATCAGGCCGGCCATGAGCGGCGGCGCGGGCAGCAGGCACAGCAGCCCGTACCCGGCCGTGAGGCCCAGCATGAGCAGGAGCGTCCGGCGCGGCGGCGCCACCCGCCAGTGGTGCACGGCCCCGTAGGCCAGCCCGCCGATCAGCGCACCGAGGGCGTTGAGCGCGAGGAGGGTGGGGGCGCCGCCGGGCAGGCGGTGGTCCTCCGCGTAGTGGACGACGAGGACGTTGAGCGTGCCGATGGCGACGCCCGCGCCCGTGAGGCCGGTGAGCAGCACGACCAGGCCGCGGCTGCGCAGCGGGCCGAGCCAGTCGCCGGAGCGGGCGGGCGCCTTCCAGACCCGGGCGGGCGGGGCGGTGGCGACCACGAGCACCCCGGCGATGCCCAGGAGCGCGCCCGCCCACAGCGCCGCCCCGGGCGAGGCGACGGCCACGCCGCCGGCCACCACCAGGGGCCCGCCGACGAAGACCAGTTCCTGCGAGGCGGAGTCCAGGGCGTAGGCCGCCTCCAGCTTCCCCGGCGCGACGATGTCCGGCCACAGGGCCCGCAGGCACGGCTCCAGCGGCGGCGTGGCCGCTCCGGCGAGCGCGACACCGGCCAGGACGGCCGTGCGGTTGCCGGGTGCGAGCGCCACGACGGCGAAGCCCACGGCCGCCACGAGCGCGGTGGGCAGCAGGACGAGCGGCTGGCCCGCCCGGTCCACGAGGCGGCCCAGCAGCGGGCCGCCGATCGCGGAGGCGATGGCGAACACCCCCACGGCCACGCCCACGAACCCGTACGAGGCGCCCGCCTGACGCAGCGCCAGCGGTACGGCGACGGAGGCCATCGCGCTCGGCAGCCGCCCGACGAGGGTGCCCAGGAGCAGCCGGGTCACGTGGGGGCCGCGCAGCAGGTCCGCGTAGCTCATGGGCGGGCCTCGCCGTTCGTCGAACTCCTCGGACACCGGGCCGCCATGACAGGCGCTGACGCTCTCGTGGGTGAGATCACGAAGGCATAGTTATACGTAACACCACGGCCGTCAAGGGGTGTGCGGCAGGCCCGGACCCTGGCAGCGCAGATCCCCGCCGGGCAGCGTGCCGTCCACCAGATAGGCGGCGACGGCGTCGTCCACGCACGCGTTGCCCCGGCTCGCGAAGACGCCGTGCGAGTAATCGTTCTCCAGCGTGACCAGCCGGGATCCGGGCAGGGTGCGCTGCAGGGCCCGGGCCCCCTCGACCGGTGTGACCGGGTCGTGCTGCGAGGCGACGAGCAGGGCCGGGGCGGCGGCGGGGCCGCCGAGCCGCGTGCGGCGGGCGGGGCGGTGGTGCCAGTAGGCGCAGGCCGAGGCCTCGATGCCGGTCAGGACGGGCAGCGGGTCGAGGCGGCGCAGCCGGCGCAGGTCGGCGACCACCCGCCCGGGTGCGGGCCCGGGCCCGTCGGCGCACTTCACGGTGCGGTTGGCGGCCTCGTACGTACGGGAGTCCGGGCCGTCGAAGGGGGCCGCGGGGCGCAGGCCGCCGACCGTGCCCTCGCGCAGGTAGGCGTGCAGCCCGTCGCCGAGGGGCGCCCAGCGCTCGGTGCGGCCGAGCGCCCGGTAGACCGCGCGGTCGAACTCGGCGGGCCCGAAGCCCTCCACGGGCCGGGCCGCGAGCCCCGCCCGC
>NZ_JBPQTS010000273.1:0-3928 GCF_051386455.1 Streptomyces sp. URMC 124 | reverse complement strand
ACCCCCGAGCCCGCCCCGGCCATGCCGCCGCGCGACGAGGCCCCCGTCGAGACCGCCCCCGCGCAGACCATCCCCGCGCAGGCCGGCCCCGGGCAGAGCCCCGCCATCAGCCTCACCAAGGTGAAGGAGTCCGCCCCCGGTCTGGTGAGCCTCTACAAGGCCGCCGGTGTCTCCCTGGAGAAGCAGGGCCTGACCGGGCAGCGCGCGGCCGTCTACCTCGTCCTCGACCGCTCCGGCTCCATGCGCGAGTTCTACAAGAACGGCACCGTGCAGCACCTCGCCGAGCAGGCCCTCGGCCTGTCCGCCAACCTGGACGACGACGGTACGGTCCCGGTCGTCTTCTTCTCGACGGACGTCGACGGCGTCGCCGAGATCGACCTCGGCAACTACGAGGGCCGCATCGAGGAGTTGCACTCCTCCATGGGCCACATGGGCCGCACCAACTACCACTGGGCGATGGAGGCGGTGATCAAGCACTACAAGGAGTCCGGCTCGACCGCCCCCGCGTTCGTCATCTTCCAGACGGACGGCGGCCCGTACAGCAAGCCGGCCGCGGAGCGGGCCCTGTGCGAGAGCGCGAACCTGCCGATCTTCTGGCAGTTCGTCGCCTTCGGCGACCCGGAGGGCAAGGGCTTCGACTTCCTCCGCAAGCTGGACGACCTGCCGGTGCCGGAGAAGCGCGTCGTGGACAACGCGGGCTTCTTCCACGCGGGCCGCGACCCGAAGTCGCTGACGGCCGCCCGGCTCTACGCGGAGCTGATGGTGGAGTTCCCGGACTGGCTGAAGGAGGCCCGGGCGGCGGGCATCGTCCAGGGCTGATCCTGCAGGAGTACGGAGGTCCCGGCTCGGGCAGTTCCACGATCACGCGCAGCCCCCCGCCCCGGTTCGGCACGGCCCACGCCCGCCCCCCGTGCGCGCGGGCGATCGACTGGACGATGGACAGCCCCAGGCCCGTGCCGCCGGAGAGCCGCTCCTTGCCCCGCCCCCGCCGGAACGGCTCGAAGAGGGCCGGGATGTCCGCCGCGGCCACCACCGGGCCCGAGTTGCGCACCACCAGCCGGCCCGGCTCGACGAGCACCTCCACGTCGCCGCCGCGGTGGTTGTACTCCACCGCGTTCCGCAGCAGGTTCCCGGCGAGCTGCCCCAGCAGCACACGGTTCCCGCGCAGGGGCGCCCGCTCGCTGCGTACGGACAGCCGCACCCCGGCCCGCTCCGCGCGGCCCGCGACCGCGCCGGCCTCCTCCGCGACGACCTCGGCCAGGTCGAGCGGGTCGCGGCGCTCCAGGCCGCGATCGCTGCGGGCGAGCAGCAGCAGCCCGTCGATGAGGCGCTCGGTGCGGCGGGTGGCCTCCAGCAGGGCCGTCCGCGTGCGCGCCAGCTCGTCCGGCGACGGGTCCCCGTCCAGCCCGACCTGGATCGCCGTGCGCTGGACGGCCAGCGGCGTGCGCAGCTCGTGCGAGGCGTTGGAGATGAAGCGCCGCTGGCTCTCGAAGGCCCCCTGCACCGGCCGCAGGCAGCGCCCGGCCGTCCACCAGCCCACGCCGACCGCCAGCAGCGCCGTCACGAACAGCGCCGCCACCGACCAGATGATCAGCTCCTGGGAGGCCGCGGCGCTGACGTCGCCGGAGATCCGGTACGCGGTCCACGCGCTCACCGTCTCGCCCGGCCGGACGATCTCCACGGGTACGGCGTTCCGCGCGATCGTCGTCGCCCGCTCCTGGGTGCCCGCCCGCGACAGCAGGTTCACGGTGAGCAGCAGCGCCCCGCCCATGACGAGGAAGATCCCGCCGAAGGCCACGGCGATCCGCGCCCGGGCGGTCAGGAACGGGCGCCGCACGGCCTTGACCCGTACCGGCTTCACAGCGCGTACCCCACGCCCTGCACGGTGCGGATCAGCGCCGGTTCCCCGAGCTTGCCGCGCAGCTTGCTCATCGCCACGCGCACCGCGCCGGTGAACGGGTCCGCGTGGGCGTCCCACGCGCGCTCCAGCAGTTCCTCCGCGCTGACGACCGCCCCGTCCGCCTCCAGCAGCAGCTGCAGGATGGCGAACTCCTTGGGCGAGAGGTCGAGGTTCCGGCCTTCGCGGTCGGCCGTCCGGCGCACCGTGTCGAGCCGCAGCCCGGCCTTCTCCAGCAGCGGCGGCGCCGGCCGGGCGCTGCGCCGCCGCAGCGCCCGCACGCGGGAGATCAGCTCGGGGAATTCGAACGGCTTGGGCAGGTAGTCGTCGGCGCCCAGGTCCAGCCCCGCCACCCGGTCCTCCATCGAGCCGGCGGCGGTGAGCATCAGGATGCGGGTGCGGGAGCCGTTCGCGACGAGGTGGCGGGCGACATCGTCGCCGTGGACGCGGGGCAGGTCGCGGTCGAGCACCACGACGTCGTAGTCGTGGAGGGAGAGGTAGGCGATGGCGGCGTCACCGCTATAGACGGTGTCCACGGCGAACCCGGCCCGTCGCAGGCCCGTGGCGACCAGCTCGGCCAGTATCTCTTCGTCCTCGGCGACCAGTACCCGCATGTCCTCGTCCGTCTCCTTCGGCAACGCATCCCCTCCCAGGATGCGGTGTACAGGAGGACATGTTTCGCAAACCTCTCTATTAACTGGAAAGCGGTGACATGAACGCGCCGCTCGCGCCCCTGGGCGTGCCTCCGCGCGCCCCTGGAGCCCGGTTACGCAGCACCGATCGAACAACTACGGTTGGTAATCGCAGGATCACTCTTCGGATACAGGAGTTCTGACATGTCCGTTCCCGGCGAGGCCGCCGAGGCCGTCCCCAGCGAGGAAGGCGAGGTGAGGACGGCCCACGCGGGCACGTTCGCCTCCCTGCAGGACGCCGTCGACTTCGTCACCCTCCCCCCGGGCGAGGGCAGCGGCGAAGCCGGCTTCTCCTACCGGGCGGACGGCCAGGTCGACGTCGTGTATTTCCTCTGAGACTTCCTCTGAGACTTCCTTTGAGAGGGAGGGGGAACCGGGTGGCGGGAGGGGCAGCCCCCGCCACCCGGTCACAACGGGCCGGCCGATCGAGCCGGTCGTTCAAGCCGGCCGATCGAGCCGGTCGCTCAGCCCCACGCCCCCAGCAGGAACGGATACGCGTCGAGGACCTTCCCCGGCCCGTGGACCACCTCGCGGAAGGTGAAGACGAGGTACTGATCGCCCTTGACCGCGAAGAAGTGCATCTCGTCGCCCACCGCCGCGGACGTGACGGCGTCGGGCCTGCACGGCTCGGGCAGGTGGTCCAGCCGCACCGGCCGCACGTCGCGCCGGTCCGCACCCCGCCTCCCGGCACCGGGCCCCCGCGGCACGTCGATCAGCGCCGCAGCGCCCTTCTCCCCGAACACCAGGTGGTAGCGGCCGTCCGGCGTCCCCTGCACCGCCGCCTTCACCGGCCCGCCGAGCACCGGCTCCAGCTGCTCGCGCGGGAAGTAGAAGTCGGCGCTGTGCAGGCTCTCGCCGCTCCCCCGGTCGGAGAACTCGACGGCCAGGTCGCCCTTGACGCCCACGTACCGGTGCTCGCTCCACTCCGGCGCCCGCGTCACGAAGTCGAAGCCGCCGTGGAACTCCTTCGGCAGCTGCGGGAACTGCTCGCTGATCTTCCGCGGCCCGGCCTCCACCCGGTTCCGCTGCGAGAAGCGGACGACCTCGTCACCGCGGAAGCCGTCGAAGACGATGTACGGCGTGGTGCTCCCCGGCACCCACTTCGACACCGTGCCGAAGATCCCGCCGGACGCCTCCAGCGACGCCTTGAGCGCACTGCTCAGCGTCGCCAGGAGCCCGCTCGAACCGGGCTCCACGACGGTCCCCGCCAGCGCGTGGAAGAGCTTCGTCTCCCCGCGGGGCTCCACGGCCTCGAAGCGCCAGACCTTGTTCTCCTCGTCTCCGTTGCCCTCGTCTCCGTTCCCGCCGTCCCCGTTGCCCTCGTCCCCTGTCTCTTATA
>NZ_JBPQTS010000272.1:0-3976 GCF_051386455.1 Streptomyces sp. URMC 124 | reverse complement strand
CTCGCCCGGGAAGACGCTCCTGCCTCGTTTGGTGCACGCAACGGCGCACATCGACTACACGTGTACGGATGGGTCGGGTGAGGCCGGGCAAGCGGCAGGCCGGATCACGGGGCAGACCCGGACGTCGTGCGTGCATGTCAGCGGCGGTCTGACCCGGGAGGTCATCACCTACGCCAATGGCAGCCGGTCGGTGATCCTCTACACCGACGACACCGTGGCCCAGGTCGCCAACGCCAACGTCGTCCTTTTCCGCGGCCGGGTTCTGGAAGGCCGTGGAAAGGGCCAACGGGCCGTGCGGACGCTGCTCCTGCTGGACAAGGGGCTGCCCACCGCCTGCCTCACGTCCGAAGGGCTCACCGACGCCGGCGGTACGGTCTCCCTGCGCATCGAGCCCGTCTGACCGGGGGGAAGTCGTTGCCGGACGCGTCCTGTTCCCGTGGGCGTGCCGTGGTGTGCGGTGGCGGCCTGGCCGGACTGCTGGTCGCCCGTGTGCTGGCTGAGGGCGGGTTCGCTGTGACCGTCGTCGAGCCCGATCCCGTGGGCGCATCAGCGGGGCCGCGACCGGGGGCGCCTCAGGGGCACCACGCGCACGGCCTGTTCGTCCGGGGTGTGCGCGTGCTGGAGGAGTTGTTGCCCGGCATCGTGGGTGAGCTGACCGCCCGGGGCGCGGTCGCGGTGGATGTGGGGGCGGAATACGCGCTGGCGAGCCGGTTCGGGCGCGGCGCCTCGTTCGTGGCCGACAAGCACATGCTGGCCGCCGGGCAGCCGCTGCTGGAGGCGGCCGTGCGCCGCCGGGTCCTGGCCCTGCGGGGTGTCACTGTGCTGGCGGGGCACCGGGCTGACCACCTTACCGGCTACGACGGGCGCGTCACCGGGGTGGTGGTGCGCGAGGCCACCGGTGGGGCTTGCCGGCTGCTGGAGGCCGATCTGATGGTGGATGCCACCGGCAGGGCTTCGAGGGCCGACCGATGGCTCACCGCATTGGGCTATCCCGCTGTGCCGATCAGCGTGGTCGACGCCGGTCTCGCCTTCGCCAGCCGCCTCTACCGCCCACCGGCACGCCGCCCGCCCTGGCAGGTGTGCCATGTGATGATCACCCCGCCTCTGGCCCGCGGGGGCATCATCATGCCCATCGAGGGCGACCGCTGGCTGGTGACCCTGTGCGGCGTCGGCTCCGACCGGCCGACCAAAGGCGAGCGCGACTTCCTGCCCTACGCCCGCACGCTCCACCAGCCCGACCTGGCCGATGCCCTCGAGGAGGCCACCGCGCTGAGCGGCGTCACCCTCACCCACGCCGGCGCCAACCGCCGCCGCCACCTCGACCGTCTCACCCCGCAGCCCCACAACCTGATCCTCGTCGGGGATGCCGCCTGCTGCTTCAACCCCCTGTACGCCCAGGGCATGACGGCCGCTGTCCTCACCGCCCGCACCCTGCGCAGCCACCTGGCACGTCACCCGTCCCTCGAGGGTTTCGCACCCGCCTTCCACCGCGCTCTCGCCCCGCTGCACGACGCCTGCTGGGCCCAGGCCACCACCGCCGACACCCTCCTGGCCGGCACAACCGGCCCCGGCCTCACCCGCCGCCAGCGCCTGCTGGCCCGCCACTCGCAGCACGTGCTGGCCGCCGGCACGCGCGACCCGGTGGCGCAGGAAGCGTTCCTCGACGTCGTCCACATGCTCTCCCCACCCACCACGCTCTTCACCCCGCGCGTCCTCGCCCGCCTTGCCCGCCTACGAATCGGCCCGGCGGCTCAGCGCGGGCAGCACCGAGGTAGGTGCAGGACAGATCCCGGGGTCAGACGGAGAGCTCCACACCCGAGACGACCGCGCCTCGGACCGCCAGGTACTCGGCGGTGAAACCACCGCCACACCCCGCGTCCAGCACCCGCCGGCCACCCCGACCGGCCGCTACATACCGGTCGAAAAACGCGAACCGAGGCTGGTTCAACGCCCGCAACGAGGCCACCGGAGACGCCGACGCCCACCAGTCACGGGCCCGATCCCCGAAGGTCTCCGTGTCACCAGCCACTGCACCCTCCTCCCCCGCGGGCCGACACGCACGCATAACAACGAGCACCCCGCCCGACAGGCAATGGAGCCCCCGGGGCACACGACGACTGGCCAAGCAGTGATCAAAGGGGCCGAATGCTGAGCAAAGTCACACATCACTGTGACCTTGAGCGATAGGTGGCCAGTGACGTTCAGCCTCCTTACGGCTAGGCGCCCTAGGTGATCTCCAGTTGGCCAGCTTGTGGCACCGTAGGTGGCCACCCGGGTCGTTGGGCACACTCGCGCTGAGGACGTCAAGGCCCCGAGCCCAGCACCCGTACCGCCCATGCCCTGCATCGTCAGGTACAGGCCGGACGTCGCATTCCTGATCAAGTAAGCGCCATGGTGCGGCTACCTCCGCCGGTCACCACGCGGAGGACACGGAGCGCGTTCTGTGCCCGGCACGTCAGCGTGCGCGAGCGGTCGCACGTCGCAGGAGCAAAGTGAGGAGTGCCCCGGTGGTCAATGCTCCCGCGGAGCCCACGAGGCCGGCCCGGGGGCCGACATGATCCGCCAGCCACGCTCCACCCTGAGAAGCCACGAGGAACGCGGCGCCGGACAGTGTGCTGACCAGGCCGGTGGCGCGGCCCTGGAGGGCGTCAGGGACCCGTGTCTGCCGCAACGTGGTGAAGCTGACTTGGAGCGGTGCGCTGGCCAGGGCGATGACCAACACGCCCGCCAGAGCCATGTACAGGCTCGTGGAGCCGGCGAGTACCCATCCTCCGCACACCATCACCCAGGCTGAGAGGGACAACGCGGAAACCGGCGCCAACCGCGCGGCGAAACCTATGAGCAGTCCCGCGACGAGAACCTGGGCGACCCCGTTCGTCAGGCTGAACAGAGCGACGTCGCCTGCCGGGCGATTCAGTGCAGCAGGCAAGAAGGCCACGAGCACCGTGTTGTTGATCCCTGCCTGCAGCACTACGCACAGGTACGTGCCCAAGGCTACGGCCAGAGTGTGGTCGCGGCTGTCCACCAGGGCCCGCACGCCGACTCGTAGGCCGGTGGCTGCCAAGCTGTCGTCCGTTACCCCGTCTCTCCCCCGGTCACGCACCGCCGTACGCCGTGCCACCGGCTGCGGTGGGAGCCTGCGCTGGAGCAACGCGGCCGCCACGAAGCTGACGGCATCGGCCGTCAAGGCCACAACGGGGCCTGACTTGCTGTACAGCAGGGCTCCGAGGAGCGGCCCGAGGACATAGCTGATCTGCTCGGTCGTCGTCATGGTGCTGTTGGCGCGTACCAGTGTGTCCTTAGCCACCAGCTGTGGCAGCACCGCACCCCGCGCCGCCGACCCTGCACTGCCGGCGATCGCTGAGGCTGCCAGAGCGCCCAGTACCAGCGGCACCGAACCACTGAGCATCCCCCACAGGATCGCGCCGCTACCCACCGCCCGTGCCACGTTGCTGACGATGAGGATCTGTTTGCGGTCGTACCGGTCGGCGAGAACGCCCATGCCGGGGCCGACGACGAGGGTGGGGAGCCGTTCGAACAGGACACCCAGCGCCACGGCCCGGGCCGAGCCGCCCCATGCGGCGTAGAGCCAGAGGATCACCGTGATGCCGCGCAGGGCATCGCCGGCGAGTGAGACTGCGCAGGAGCCCCAGAACACGCGGAAGCCGGGGCCGAGAGCGGCTGGCGCCTGCCGGGCGGAAGCCGAGGTGGTCATTCGGTGGCCGCCGGGGCAGGCGCCCGGTCGGCGGGGAGCAGGGGAAGGCTCTTGACCGCGGCCGGGGTGGCGGCCGGGGTCGCCACGGCCGCCTCCCAGTACTCGGCCCGCATCCGTCGCATCAGTACGTGCCACAGATGCGTCAGCGCCGTCTCCGGTACAGGCCCCAGCCCCGTGCCGAATTCACCTGTGGTGACCGAGGTGATTTCCTGCATCGGCAGCAGATAGTGCCCGTCCTTACGGAGTTGCTCGACGTTCCGC
>NZ_JBPQTS010000271.1:0-4000 GCF_051386455.1 Streptomyces sp. URMC 124 | reverse complement strand
GGCGGCACCCTGACGGTCGAGGTTGCGGTGCGGACCGTTGTTCTGCCGTTCGGCCCGGGACAGCTTCTTGCGCTGGCCGCCGCCCTGGCCTATGGGGTTGTTGATGTTCTTGCTGTCGGTCACGGGTTCTCCCGGTGATGATGTGAAGTGATCTACGGATTCATCGGTGGGGGACGGGCGCGGCGACGTCGAAGGGCGTCAGCAGGGGCCCGTCACGCTCTCACTCGTAAATCGGTGTCTGGAAGAACATGACAAAGACGTTACCTGCTTCCGGCGGCCCCGCGCGCCAGGATTTCGATGTGGTGCTGCCTACAGCCAGTCCCGGCGCTTGAAGATGAAGTACAGGCTCGTGCACACCGCTGCCATCAGCAGGATCGCGAAGGGGTACCCGCCGGCCCAGTGCAGCTCCGGCATGTTGTCGAAGTTCATGCCGTAGATCGTGCCGACCAGGGTCGGGGCGAAGAGGATGGCGGCCCAGGAGGAGATCTTCTTGATCTCTTCGTTTTGTTCGAAGCCGGCTTCTGCCAGGGCGCGCATTTCGGCGTTTTGTTGCTGGGTGACGAGGGTGGCGTTGACCTGGAGGATGTCGGTGAGGGCGGAGCGGAAGCCGTCGACGCGTTCGCTGGTGTGGGTGACATGGTCGGCTACGTCGCGGAGGTAGCGCTGGAGTTCGTCGTCGGTGCCGTATTTGGTGAAGCCTGCCATCAGGGCGTGGAGCATGGCGACCAGGGGGCGGGTGGCGCGCTGGAACTCGACCATTTCGCGGGCGAGTTCGTAAATGCGGCGGGAGACCGCGGGGTCGCCGCTGAAGACCTCGGTCTCGATCTCGTCGATGTCGTTCTGGACGCCCGCCACGACGGGGGCGTAGCCGTCGACCACGGCATCGAGGATTGCGTACAGCACCGCCTCCGGGCCCAGGGCCAGGAGCTCGGGGGTGGCTTCCATGCGGCGGCGGACGGCTGACAGGTCCGGGGCGGCGCCGTGGCGCACGGTGATCACGAAGTCGGGGCCGACGAAGACGTGGAGTTCGCCGAAGTCGACCTCTTCGGGGGCGTCCAGGTAGCGGGCGGCGCGCAGGACGACGAAGAGGGTGTCGCCGTAGCGCTCCAGTTTGGGGCGCTGATGGGCCTCCAGGGCGTCCTCGACGGCGAGCTCGTGGAGGTCGAACTCCTCGGCGAGGGAGAGGAGTTCGTCTTCGGTGGGGCGCTGCAGGCCGATCCAGGCCATGCTGTCGGGCTGCTCCCGCAGGCGGCGGTAGGTGTCCGCCAGGGAGTCCGGCGTCCCGGTGCGGCGGCCGTCGCGGTAGACCGCGGCGTGCACGATGCTGCCCGTGCCGTTCACCGGCCCGGCCTGCGGGGGAGCGGCTGCGGGGCCCGCGGGGTCGTCCGTGCGGCCGTCGGTGCTGCCGTTCGCCCGGCCGTTCGCCGGGCGGAGGCGGGAGTGCTTTCGGGGCGCGGGGCGCCTGCCGCGCGGAGGGTTTTCGGACATGGGTGCACTCCCTCTCGCTGTTCGCAGGACCAGGCACAGGATATACATGCCGAATTCGGTCGCGTCGGGCGGTTGCGGACCGATTCTGTCCGCATTCCGCTCTAATTTGAGCGCATGACTAGTAGTGGGTCCCCGATCCTGACCGTCCGTGCCCTCAATCGTGCTCTCCTCGAACGTCAGCTGCTGCTGCGCCGCAGCGCGCTGCCCGTCCTCGACACTGTGGAGCACCTGGTCGGCCTCCAGGCGCAGTCGCCCCAGGACCCCTACTACGCGCTCGCCGCCCGCCTCGACGGCTTCGACCCCGAGGAGCTCTCCGGCCTCCTCGCCTCGCGCGCGGCCGTCCGCATCCCCGTCATGCGCTCCACGATCCACCTGGTCAGCGCACGCGACTGCCGGAACCTGCGCAGCCTCTTCCAGGACGTGCAGGAGCGCGCCTTCCGCGGCAACCACGGCAAGCGCCTCGGCGACGTCGACCTCACGCGCGTGGCCGCGCTCGCCGCCCGCCTCGTCGCCGAGCGCCCGCGCACCTTCCACCACCTCGGCCTGGCGCTCGCCGAGGAGTGGCCGGATCACGCCCCTCAGGACCTGGCAATGGCCGCCCGGGCGCTGCTGCCGCTCGTCCAGGTGCCGCCGCGCGGGCTGTGGGGGCGCAGCGGCCCGGCCGCGCACACCACCGCCGGGCACTGGCTGGGCGACCACCCCACGTCAACCTCCGGGTCCGGCCTCGGCGCCACCCTCCTGCGCTACCTCGCCGCCTTCGGCCCCGCCTCCGTCAAGGACATGCAGAAGTGGTGCGGCCTGACCGGGCTGCGCGGCGTCGTCGACGGGCTCCGCCCCCGGCCTGCGCACCTTCCGCGACGAGAACGGCACCGAGCTCTTCGACCTCCCGGACGCGCCGCTGCCCGACCCCGGCACCGACGCCCCCGTGCGGTTCCTGCCCGAGTTCGACAACATCGCCCTCTCCCACGCCGACCGCACCCGCATCGTCGACCCCGCTCACCTGCGCCGCATCTGGCGCGTCAACCGGGCCGCGCCGACCGTCGTTCTCGACGGGTTCCTCCGCGCCGTATGGCGCCTCGACCGTGCCCCGGGCACCACGACGGTCGTGGTCGAGCCCTTCGAGGAGATCCGTCCCGCGGACCGGGCCGGGCTGGAGGAGGAAGCCGGCCGCGTGCTGGCCATGGCGGCGCCGGGGGAGGACCACGACCTGCGCATCATGGCGGTCGGGGGCTGACTCCCGGCCCTGGCGGTCGGGGGCTGACCCCCGGCCCTCGCGCCCGTCACTCCCCGACGTCCCGGCTGCGCAGGTCGGCCGGCGTCTCACGGCGTACGAGCAGCCGGGCGCGGCCCCCGGACACCGCGGCCACCGGCGGCCGGCCGACGAGGTTGTAGGACGAGGCCATCGACAGGTGGTACGCGCCGGACGCCGGGACCGCCAGAACGTCGCCCGGCCGCAGGTCACCGGGGAGCTCCACGTCCTCGGCGAGCACGTCGCCCGCCTCGCAGTGCCGCCCCACCACCGTCACCGTGCGGCCGGGCGCCGCCGATGCGCGCCCGGCCAGGCGGACCGTGTAGCGGACCCCGTACAGCGCCGGGCGCGGGTTGTCGCTCATGCCGCCGTCGACGGCCACGAACGTCCGGCCGGCCGTCGTCTTCACCGACAGCACCCGGTAGAGCGCGACGCCCGCCGGGCCCGCTATCCACCGCCCCGGCTCCACCGTCAGGCGCGGCAGGGGGAGCCCGAAGCGGGCGCACTGCAGGCCGAGTTCGGTACCGATCCGCTCCGCGTACGTGCGCGGGTCCACCGCCGGGTCCCCCTCGCGGTAGGCGATGGCGAAGCCGCCGCCGAGGTCCAGCTCGGGGAAGGTCACGCCGTGCCGGTCACGGACGCGGGCCAGCAGCGGCACGAGGCGGCGCACGGCGGTCACGTACGGGCCGAGGCCCGCGATCTGCGAACCGAGGTGGCAGTGCAGGCCCACCAGCTCCAGGCGCGGCTGACCGAGCAACCGCTCCACCGCCTCCTCGGCTTCGCCGCCCGCGACCGGCACGCCGAACTTCTGGCCCTCCACGCCCGTCCGCACGGCGGCGTGCGCCCCCGCGGACACGCCCGGCACGACCCGGAGCAGGACGCGCTGGCGGGCGCCCGGCGGTACGGCGGCCGCGAGCCGGGCGATCTCGCCCGTACCGTCGATGACGATCCGGCCCACGCCCAGGCGCAGGGCGGTCCGCACGTCCTCGGGGCTCTTGGCGTTGCCGTGCAGCACGATCCGCTCGGCGGGGAAGCCGCTGTGGGCGGCCAGGTCGAGCTCCCCGGCGGAGCAGACGTCCAGGCTCAGGCCCTCCGACTCGATCCAGCGGATCATCGTCCGGGAGAGGAACGCCTTGCCGGCGTAGGCGACGTCCGCCCCGGGGAGGGCCGTGCGCCAGGCGCGGGCCCGGGAGCGGACCTCGCCCTCGTCCATGACGTAGACGGGCGTGCCGAAACGGTCGGCGATCTCGGCCAGCGGCACCC
>NZ_JBPQTS010000270.1:0-4268 GCF_051386455.1 Streptomyces sp. URMC 124 | reverse complement strand
TGCACGGTCGGCTTCTCCCACATGGAGGGGTTCATCGCAGGGCCGAAGACGACGGGTTGGGGACTGGCCAGAATCGCCGTGGAGAGCAGGTCGTCCGCAATGCCGTGAGCGGCCTTGGCGAGTATGCCGGCAGTTGCGGGCAGTACCGCGAACAGCTGCGCCCAGCGAGTGAGGCGGACGTGCGGGCTGGGCAGCGCGTCGGTCCCCATGAGGTCGGTGAAGACGGGCTCTTCCACGTAGGTTCGGACAACGGATGGTGAGACCATCCGTGTTGCCGTGTCCGTCATGATGACGCGGATCTCCTGAGCGAACTCGCGTCGCAGCTGGATGAGGTAGTGGGGCAGGTGCACCGCGTGGATGGAGCCGCTCACGCCGAGGAGCAGCCGTTCGCACGGCAGAGAAGTGATCATGTCCACTCCGGTGAGGGGAGAGGGAGGGGCCTGCGGTCAGGACGGCGGGGTTGGTCGCTCCCCGCCGTCCTGGTCACTGTCAGCAGCCGCTGCAGTTGTTGTCGTCCACCTCACGCTTGCGGTAGTCCGTGGTGGGTTTGGAGATCCAGGTCATGTCGTCACCTCCTCTCGCTCCGATGAAGAAGGCGGCCCCACTGTCTCCTGGGGGCGATGTCAGCCCTTGGGGCAGTAGGCGGTGGGAGCCGTGTCCGGTACGTCGAAGAGACTCTCGGCACGGATGAGGGTGAGCGATTCCTTGATGAAGCGCTTGCCGGTGGGGCAGGCGCACTCAGGCTCTTCCATCCATTCCTTGGGGCAGACTGCACCATGGCAGGTGGGGCTGAAGTAGCAACTCGTGCACTTCTTTCCCTCTTCCATGCCGTCGGTCTCGCACCACAGGGCCATCTTCTTCCAGTCGAGGTCCATCCGGCCGTCCGGATGCAGCCGGCCGACGATGTTCCGGTCGTGATAGTCGAGCTCCACAGTGCACTTGTAGACTTTCCCGTCCGAGCCGATCACGAATGACTTCGGATTCGCGGCGTAGCAGACATAGCCGTTCGGCTGCATTCCGGGAAGGGCGTGCACGTCCCGGAAGCCGGCCTCTACGGTGAGTCGCCGGGCCTGTCGTACCGCGTCCACCAGAGCTCGGTCCTCGCACACATCGAGTGATGCGTCATTGGCGCCGCCCCAGCGACCGATCGCTTCCATTTCCACAGCGAATCGCGGGTCTCCGCCGAACTCGTCCTTGAGCATCCCGAGGAAGTCCGCCATCTTCGGCAGTCCCGCCGGGTCGAAGTTGTGCCTGAGGACGACTTTGAAATCGTGATCCGAACGGTGGAGGTACCCGAGGTTGTTCCAGATACGGGCGAAGGTAGGCTCGCCGTTGGCCCCTATCCGTCGTTTGTCGTGCTCGTGCTCGGGCCCGTCGAGCGTGATCTGGAACCGCGTCAGTCCGGCGGGAATGACGCGGTCGGCGTACTCAGGGGTGAGCAGGTAGCCGTTCGTGGTGGCGAGGGGATAGAACTCGATGCCGTGGTCCTGCGTGTACCGGCGGAAGTGATCGGTGAGCCGGAACACCGTCTCGGCAGCCAGGAGTGGCTCACCTCCGAACCACGAGAGGTAGAAGTGCTCCAGATCCTTCTGATCGGACACAAAGCGTTTGAGGCCCTCCTGCAGCTCGAGATCCATCTCTCCGCGCAGGAAGGATTCATAGCAGTAGATGCAGCGGAAGTTGCACTGCTCCGTCGGCATCACGATCAAGTGCAGGCTGCGATCGGTGTACCGGCTCACGTACTGGTTGTGCACGAGCGCGGTCTCGTCGGTGCCCTGAGGCACGAGAAATCCACCGTAGACGAGGTCCTGGAGCACGCCGGTGAACGGTCCCGTGGTCACCTGGTTGGCGACCAGGGCCCTGCGTGCACGCTCCGCGTCTTCGGCGGGCACCACGCCGACGGCCCCGGTGCGGGCGCAATGCACCACCAGTGCACCGTCGTCCTGGTGAGAAAGACTCAGGTATCGGGACGGAACATAGGCGCTGTCCTTCGGTTGAACGTGTGCGGGCACGTCTGCCTCCAGGTCGGCCATACGTGGTGCGTGCTGTCGGTGCGGTCTTACGCTGCGGACACCGTGGCATCGAAGAAATAACTCGGGCAAGCGGTGTTCCGCTGAGCGGACCGGAGCCGGAGAGAGGCGATCTTGGGCCCCATGGAAAATCCACGCAAGACCGGCCCGTGCACTGGTACTCCGCCGCAGCGGATCTGACATTTTCCGGGGATCTTCGGCACCCATGAACGAGAAACAGCGAATTTATGGAGCGTTTATTGCCGCGGGATTGACTTGGTACCGAGGGAAGGAGCTCGCTGATGGTCACGTGCGAGGTCGAGGAGTCCGGTGGCGGGACGCCTCGTGGACGCGGAGTCCTCGAGGGGGCGTTCGCCCTCCTGGAAGCGGTGGAGGCGGTCGGGGAGGCGGGGCTGACCGCGCTGGCGGCACGCAGCGGGCTGCCGAAGACGACCGCCTACCGGCTGTTGGAGCAACTCGCCGGGCTCGGCATCGTCGAACACCACGGCTCTCGTTACCGGATGGGGCCGCGGCTCTTCCGCCTGGGGACGGGCTGGCAGCCGCACCCGGGCTTACGAGCGGCGTCCAACGGACCGATGCAGCGGCTGACCGGCGTCACCGGAGCCTCGGTCGGGTTATGCGTGCTGCGGGAGGGCCGGACCATGGCGGTCCTGGGGGTGGCCGGAATGGTGGAACACCTGGCCCCGATACGGCCGGGGGCCACATGGCCGTGGCATGCCGCGGCAGGGAAGCTGGTGGTGGCTACGGCACCGCCAAAGGTGCCCCTGGACCCTCTCCCGAAATCCTGGCGCCGGGAGGCGTCCGCCATCCGGGAAAGCGGGGTGGCCCTGGATCGGGAGGAGCTGGTACCGGGCGTGTGCTGCGTGGCCGCGCCCGTGGTAACGGCGGGTGGCGGCGTCGTCGGGGCACTGTGCGCCATGGTCGACCCCTCGTGCAACATGCAGCAGCTGGGCCGCGCCGTGACGCAAGCAGCGCGGGCTGTGAGTGCCGGCCTGCACGCCCCTTTGGCCGTCCGGGGCACGCAGACCGACACGGGTCCTCCAGCCGCTCAAGTGGCCCGTTGCTAACCGACGACTTGCCAGGTTGCCGTCGTGCAGACCCTGAGTGCGGGACAGGTCACGGTTCGTAAGCCTGAGCGCCGGCCCGGCCGGCGCCCCAGCCGGGCGAAGGGCCGGAGACCTTGGACCGTGTCCTATGTGGTGACGCGGACGAGTCGTTTGCAGCAGCAGATCGCGGCTGCGAGGCCGAGAAAGACCAGGTAGTTGCGGGGGGGTGCTGCGCCAAGCACGGCCGCTGACGAGCACATACACGATCGCCGCGAACAGCGTCTCATCAGGCGTGTTCGCCGTCCCGCCGCCCTGCGGCCGCACCCGGTCCGGCCGGATCAACGGCTCCGCGTTCTCCCACAGCCCATCCGGAACAATCCAGCTCCACGCACCCCGCCCCATACAAGCCCAATGACACCTCACCACATAGGACACGGTCTTGGTCTGCCGCTCATTCGCCCTCTGTGAGGGCGGTCCCGTTATGGCTTGCCGGTCAGGTCGTCGCGTTTCCGGGCGAGGGTCAGTCCGTCGGCGATGGGGAGCATCACGGCCTCCACGCGATCGTCGGCTCGCACCTGGTCGTTGAACGCCCGAATGGCGGCGGCGTTCCCGGTGGCTCGGTGATCGGCCGCTTCGCCGGCGTACAAGACGTTGTCGGCGAGCAAGAGGCCTCCGGGGCGTACCCGGGGGACGAGTTGCTCCCAGTAGTCCATGTAGGCGGGTTTATCGGCGTCGATGAAGGCCAGGTCGATGTGTGGTTCGCCGGGCAGTGCGCGCAGTGTGTCGGAGGCGGGGCCCAGGCGGAGCTCCACGCGGTCCGCGACACCCGCAGCCCTCCACGCGTGCTTGGCGATGTCGGTCCATTCCGCCGACAGGTCGCAGGTGATCACCCGGCCGTCGGGCGGAAGACCCAGGGCAAGGGCGAGGGTGGAGTATCCGGTGAAGGTGCCTACTTCGACGATGTGCCGGGCGCTGACGAGGCGAGCGAGGAGGGTTAGCAGAACGGCCTGCTCGTGCGGGACCTGCATCTCGAAGGGGGCCCCCAGGCCGCGGGTGCGTTCGATGAGGCTGAGCTGGATTGCTGTGGGGGGTTCGGCGTGATCCTGCACGTAGCGGTGGATGGCGGGGGTGAGGAGGACGGCCTTGGGGTTGTCCGCGAGGGAGGTCATCGCTGCTCCGTTCACAAGGCGAG
>NZ_JBPQTS010000269.1:0-4320 GCF_051386455.1 Streptomyces sp. URMC 124 | reverse complement strand
GCCCGGGGCGCCCGGCTGCTCCTCGTCTTCCGCAACCCCGAATCGCAGAGCCTGGAGCTGGCGCTGAGGATGGCTGACCCCGCCAAGGACGACATCGCGGCCCGGCTGGACCGGGTGCGCGACGGCATCGACCACATCGCGCGCCGCGAGCGCACCGCCTACGAGAAGACCGCCCTCATCGCCCCGGTGCGCCCCGTGCCGCAGCGCGCGGCCGCCCTCCGGCTGGACCTCACCGCGCTGCGCCGCCACCCGGAGCCCGGCGGCGAGCGCTTCCTGGCCGAGCTGGCGTCCTTCGAGCGGACCGTGGAGTCCGGGCTGCTGCGGATCGAGGAGACGATCGGCCTGGCCGAGGCCCGCATCGCCCGGCGCAACGAGCTGCGCGGCCGCCTGGAGGCCTTCTTCGCGCTGCTCGCCGCCCGCAGCCTGGAGGAGGAGCGGGCCGCCGCGCCCCTCTACCGCGCCGCCCACAACCTCCTCTACCAGGCGCCCTGCGAGCTCTCCGAGGCCGAGCGCGCCGTGGAGCGCTTCGCCGACGCCGTACGGCACCACACCCACCGTCCGCGAGGGGGCGACCCCGGATGACCACCTCCGGCGAACCACCCGCCAGTCATGACAGCCACGGCAGTCATGGCGGTCCCGGCACCGACCGCTGCCCCCGGCCCGGCTGCGACGGCCGCATCGAAGCCACCGGCTTCTGCTCCACGCGCGGCCACCGCGCCCGGCGCGGGGCCCCGCCCGTGCCGGACAGCCCGCCCACGGCCGGCACCCGCAGACGGGCCGAGACCGACCGGCTGTTCACCGTGGGCCCCGCCGACGACGGCCTGCTCGACCTGCCCTACATCGCCACCCCCTCCCCCGAGGCGCTGGTCGTCGCCGACCCCAGGGTCCCGGCCGGCGGCAAGACCTGCGGGCACGACGGGTGCACGGCGATCGTCGGCCGTCCGTACGCCGGGCAGCCGGCCCTGCCCACGGGCTTCTGCGAACGCTGCGGCCACCCCTACGACTTCACCCCGCGGCTGGCCCCCGGCGATCTGGTCGGCGGGCAGTACCGCGTGGTGGGCTGCGTGGCCAACGGCGGCCTCGGCTGGGTCTACCTCGCGCACGACATCCGCCTGGAGGGCAATCCGGTGGCCCTCAAGGGGCTCATCAACACCCGCGATCCCGTGGCCCTGCACAACATGGGCGAGGAGCGGCGCAACCTCATCCGCTCCGACCATCCCGACATCGTCCGCATCATCAACTTCGTCACCCACCCGGAGCCCGGGGCGGACGGCGCACCGGACGGCGACGGCCACACCCGTTACATCGTCATGGAGTTCGTGCGCGGCATGCTCCTCTCCCAGGTGCGCGACCGCATCACCCGCCGCGAGGGCCCCTTCGGCGAGGACCGCATCTTCGAGTACGTCCTGTCCTACGGCTGCCGCATCCTCGACGCCCTGGAGAGCCTGCACCGCAAGAACTACGTCTACTGCGACCTCAAGCCCAACAACGTCATGCACTACGCGGACCGCATCAAGCTCATCGACCTCGGCGCCACGCGCGAGCTGGGCGACGAGAGCGGCGTCGTCCTCGGCGCCCGCGGCTTCACCGCCCCCGAGGTCGCCCGCCTCGGCGCCCGGGGCCTGTCCGTCCGTTCGGACCTCTTCAGCCTGGGCATGACCCTGCGCGCCCTCTCCGACGACTCCGGGCGGCAGCCCCCGGGCCTGGGCGCCGAGTCCTACCGGCGGGCCGTCTCGCGCGCCACGGCCGAGAAGCCGCTCGACCGCTTCTCCTCCGCCCGCGAGATGGCCGAGCAGCTGCGCGGCGTCCTGCGCGAGATCCGCTCCCTGCGCACCGGGACCGAGCACCCCGAGCCGTCCACCCTCTTCGCCCCCGCCGCCACCCTCCTCGACGCCTCGCTCGGGCGCGTGCCTCCCCTGGAGCGCTGGCTGAGCGGCGAGCGCCGCCCGCTCCTCGACCCCGGGCTGCCCGCGGCCGACCGCGTCCCGCGCCACCTTCCCGTGCCCTACCCCGACCCCGCCGACCCGGCCGCGGCGCTGCTCGGCCAGCCCACCACCAGCGGGCCGCGGCGCCTGATCCAGCAGCTGTCCGCCTCCGGGCACCGGTCGGTGGAGATCCGCCTCCGGCAGCTGCGCGCCCACCTCGAACTGGGCGAACTCGACGCCGCGGAGCGACGCCTGACGACGGCGAAGCAGCTGCTGGGCAGCCTGGTCCCCCACGACTGGCGAATCTCCTGGCACCAGGGCCTGCTGCACCTCGCCCGGCACGAGACCGCGGCCGCCGAGGCCGAGTTCGACCGCGTCTACCACGACCTGCCCGGCGAGTACGCCCCCAAGCTGGCTCTCGGCTACTGCGCCGAGCAGCGCGGCGACGCGGACGCCGCCGAGCGCTACTACCAGGCCGTGTGGCAGCGCAACCGCTCCCAGGGCAGCGCCGCCTTCGGCCTCGCCCGGCTGCGGCTGGCCACGGGCGACCGCACCGGCGCCGTCGACCTCCTCGGCGGCCTGCCCGAGGTCTCCCGCCACTACGACGCGGCCCGCATCGCCTGCGTGCGCATCCTCTCCGGCCGCCTGCGCGCCGACGGCGACCGCGGCCTGCCCGGCCGCGCCGACCTGACCGCGGCCCTGAGCCGCCTGCCCCGGCTCTATCTGGACGAGGGCCACCCCGGTGGCCCGGCCCGCGACCGGCTGGAGGCGGAGACGCTCGAAGTGGCCCTGGAGCGGGTACGGGCAGGGGCAGCGGCCGGCGGACCGGGCGGCGGCACCGCACTCTTCGGCGCGGACGACGAGGAGTTCGCCCTCCGCTCCCGGCTGGAGGCGAAGCTGCGCCGGCTGGCCCGGCAGGCGCCCACTCCCGGGGGCCTGGCCGCCCTGGTCGACCTGGCCAACAGCGTCCGTCCCAGGACCCGCTTCTGACACGGCGGGCGCGGCTGACACAGGTGACGCGGGTGACGCGGAAGACGCGGGCGCCGCGGACAACGCAGCTGACGCTGCTGACAACGGCTGACACGTCCGGCACGGGGGAACGAATGGACACGCGAAGGACGGACCGAAGCGATGAACCGGGGTGCGCGATGAACCGAGACGACGGTGCGGCCCCCCGGGACCGCGCACCGACGGCGGGCCTGCCCGCCCTCACCGCCCAGCTGGGGCAGAACAAGCACCTGCCGGCCGGCACCGGCACCGTGCCGGCGCACGCCGTCCTCACCGTCGAGGGCCAGGGCCTGAGCGGGCTGACCACCCCGGCCTCCTCCGCGGAGGTCGTCGTCATCGACTGCTCGGGCTCGATGAGCTGGCCCAGCACGAAGATCTCGGCGGCCCGCAAGGCCGCGGCCGCCGCCATCGGCGTCCTGCGCGACGGCACCCGCTTCGCCCTCGTCGAGGGCACCGACAAGGCCCGCGTCGTCTATCCGGCGGGCGGCCGCATGGCCGTCGCGAGCCCCGACACCCGGGCGGACGCCGCCCGCACCGCCCACGGCCTCGTCGCCGCGGGCGGCACGGCCATCGCCTCATGGCTCGCCTGCGCCCGTGACCTGCTCACCGCCCCGGAGCAGGACCACCCCATCCGGCACGCCCTCCTGCTGACCGACGGCAGGAACGAGCACGACCGGCCCGAGGAGCTGGAGCGCGTCCTCGCGGACTGCGCGGGGAAGTTCACCTGCGACGCGCGCGGCATCGGCGACCAGTGGGCCGCCGCCGAGCTGCGGGCCGTCGCCGCCCGCCTGCACGGCACGGCGGACGCCGTCGAGCGCGACTCCGACCTGGAGGAGGAGTTCCGCACGATGATGGCCAGCGCCATGACGAAGGCGCTGCCCGGCATAAGAATCCGCGTCCGGCTGCGGGTCGGCAGCGAGCTCCGCTTCTTCAAGCAGGTCTTCCCCACCGAGCTGGACCTGACCGCGGAGGGCGTGCGGACGGGCGAGCGCAGCTGGGACTTCCCCACGGGGGCGTGGGGGGACGAGTCCCGCGACTACCACCTGTGCGTCACGGCCGACCCCACCGGCGACCCGATGGGCGAGGACCTGCAGCTGGCCTCCCTGTCGCTGGTGGCCGACGCCGTGGGCGACCACCCCGCCGAGGCCGTCGTCGCCGTGCCCCGGCCCCTGCCCCTGCTCGTCCACTGGACCGACGACACCGCCCTGTCCACGCGCGTCCACCCGCGCGTCGCCCACTTCGCCGGCCACGCCGACCTCGGCCGCTGCGTCAACACCGGCTGCGAGGCGTACGAGCGCGGGGACCGCGTGACCGCGCAGGAGGAGTGGGGGCGGGCGGTGCGGCTCGCCCACGGACTCGGCGACGAGAAGATGCTGCGCCGGCTGCG
>NZ_JBPQTS010000268.1:0-4361 GCF_051386455.1 Streptomyces sp. URMC 124 | reverse complement strand
GCCCGGCGGCCCCCCGCCCGAAGCCGTCGACCCCGCCGTCCTCGCCGCACTCCTCGCCCGCCACGGCTGGCGCCGCCGCGGCGCGGCAGCCGGCGCGTACAGCCGCTGGACACCCCCCGACGCCGCCGACGCCCGGGGGCGCACCAGCCTGCTCGTCCCCGACAGCCGCACCTACCCCGACAGCGCCGACCTCGTCGCCGAAGCGCTCGCCGCGCTCCGGCACAGCGCCGTCCCCTCCGCACGCGACATCCTCACCGCCCTGCACACCCCCGTCGACGAGATCCACTGGCAACGGGACATCCCCGACCCCCAGGCGCCCGCCGCCACCTGGGCCGCCCAGGAACAGCTGCGCGCCGGAGCCCGCGCCCTGCTCCTCGCCGCCGCCCTGAGCGCACACGGCACCGCCGGCTACCACGGCGCCCGCCACCGCCGGCACGCGGAAACCGCCCTCACCCGCCTCCTGACCGGCACCACCGCGAGCAGCCGCGAGCTCACCGCCTTCCTGCCCGTCGGCACGGACCCGGGCGCCGCCCCCGGAACCGACGGCAGGCCCGTCACCACGGCCCTCCTCCGCGCCCTCTACGCCGCCCGCGACGCCACCGACCGCCAGCGGGCCACCGGCGCCCCCGACGCCTTCGAACCGGCCGTCGAAGCAGGCGTCTGCCAGGAGCTGACCGAAGCGATCGGCGAACTCCTCCGCGGCTCGGCAGGCATCCGCATCACCCTGCACTGGGCCCCCGCGGCCGGCCCGCCCGACGGCTTCGCCGCCCGCCCCGAGCCCCTCGCGTTCACCCCCGCCGACCTTCCCGTCCTCCGCGAGGCCGGAGCCCGCTACATCCGCGACGAGCCCCCCGTCACCGTGCAGCTCACCGGAGTGGTCGTCCGCATGCGCCGCGACGACCAGGGCGGACCCGGAACCGTACGCCTGAGGATCCTCACCGGCGCGGACGTCACCCAGGTCCGCGCCACCCTCGACGAGGACGACTACCGCATCGCCGGCCACGCCCACCTCCTCGGCCTGCCGCTGCGCATGAGCGGCCGCCTGGAGAGTACGGGCGGCTTCCGGCGCCTCGCCGACGCCCGCGACGTCGTGCCCGTACGCGTCGACGACGGCGAACGGGACCGCCTGCTGAAGTCGCTGCACGAGAACATCGACTTCTTCGAGGAGGCGTGCGGAGGCGAGTGAGACCGCGCCCTCCCCGGTCGCCGGGTAAACCGTTTCGCGACCAGGCTGCCGCTCTCGGTACGATTCAGGCGCGCAGTGACCGCTGCGCACCCCATACGTCAGGAGAGACCGGTGTCAGACGTCCGTGTGATCATCCAACGCGATTCCGAGCGGGAAGAGCGCGTGGTGACGACGGGCACTACGGCCGCCGAGCTCTTCTCCGGGGAGCGCACCATCGTCGCCGCGCGCGTCGCGGGCGAGCTGAAGGACCTCGCCTACGTCGTCGCCGACGGCGAGGAGATCGAGCCCGTCGAGATCTCCTCCAAGGACGGCCTCGACATCCTGCGCCACTCCACCGCCCACGTCATGGCCCAGGCCGTGCAGGAGCTCTTCCCCGAGGCCAAGCTGGGCATCGGCCCGCCGGTCAAGGACGGCTTCTACTACGACTTCGACGTCGAGAAGCCGTTCACCCCCGATGACCTCAAGGCCATCGAGAAGCGCATGCAGGAGATCCAGAAGCGCGGGCAGAAGTTCTCCCGCCGCGTGGTCACCGACGAGGAGGCCCGCGACGAGCTCGCGGCCGAGCCGTACAAGCTGGAGCTGATCGGCCTCAAGGGCTCCGCCTCGCACGACGACGGCGCGGACGTCGAGGTCGGCGCGGGCGAGCTGACGATCTACGACAACCTGGACCCGAAGACCGGCGACCTGTGCTGGCGTGACCTGTGCCGTGGTCCGCACCTGCCGACCACCCGTGTCATCCCGGCGTTCAAGCTCATGCGCAACGCCGCCGCGTACTGGCGCGGCAGCGAGAAGAACCCCATGCTCCAGCGCATCTACGGCACCGCGTGGCCGTCGAAGGACGAGCTCAAGGCGCACCTGGACTTCCTGGCCGAGGCCGAGAAGCGCGACCACCGCCGCCTCGGCTCGGAGCTGGACCTCTTCTCCATCCCGGAGCAGATCGGCTCGGGCCTGGCCGTCTTCCACCCCAAGGGCGGCATCATCCGCCGGGTCATGGAGGACTACTCGCGCCGGCGTCACGAGGAGGAGGGGTACGAGTTCGTCTACACCCCTCACGCGACCAAGGGACGCCTCTTCGAGACCTCGGGCCACCTGGACTGGTACGCCGACGGCATGTACCCGCCCATGCAGCTCGACGAGGGCGTGGACTACTACCTCAAGCCCATGAACTGCCCGATGCACAACCTGATCTTCGACGCCCGGGGACGCTCGTACCGCGAGCTGCCGCTGCGCCTGTTCGAGTTCGGGACCGTGTACCGGTACGAGAAGTCGGGCGTCGTGCACGGTCTCACCCGTGCCCGCGGCTTCACGCAGGACGACGCGCACATCTACTGCACCCGCGAGCAGATGGGCGAGGAGCTCGACCGGACGCTGACCTTCGTCCTGGACCTGCTGCGCGACTACGGCCTGAACGACTTCTACCTGGAGCTCTCCACCAAGGACCCGGAGAAGTTCGTCGGCTCGGACGAGGCCTGGGACGAGGCCACCGAGACGCTGCGCAAGGTGGCCGAGAAGCAGGGCCTGGAGCTCGTCGCCGACCCGGGCGGCGCGGCCTTCTACGGCCCGAAGATCTCGGTCCAGGCGCGGGACGCCATTGGCCGTACCTGGCAGATGTCGACCATCCAGCTCGACTTCAACCTGCCGGAAAGGTTCGATCTTCAGTACACCTCGGCGGACGGCTCGCGCCAGCAGCCGGTGATGATCCACCGTGCGCTGTTCGGTTCGATCGAGCGGTTCTTCGCGGTGCTCCTGGAGCACTACGCGGGCGCGTTCCCGGCGTGGCTGGCCCCGGTCCAGGCGGTCGGCATCCCGATCGGCGACGCCCACGTCGAGTACCTGCAGGAGTTCGCCGCCGAGGCGAAGAAGAAGGGCCTGCGGGTCGAGGTGGACGCCTCGTCCGACCGGATGCAGAAGAAGATCCGCAACCACCAGAAGCTCAAGGTTCCGTTCATGATCATCGTCGGTGACGAGGACATGGCCGCGGGCACGGTGTCCTTCCGTTACCGCGACGGTTCGCAGGAGAACGGCGTCCCGCGTGACCAGGCGCTGGCGAAGCTCGTTGACGTGGTGGAGCGTCGCGTACAGGTGTGACGCGGTCCCCGCGTGAGCGGGGGTGGCCCGAGCTTGCCCTTGGTGGCATGAGGGGTGTACACGTCCCTGCACTCGCGGGGGTAGAGGGGCGGGCCATCAGGGCCGCCCCTCTCTGCGTCCGCGCCCAGCCGGGCGCATATGCTGCACACCATGACGAGTGAGCCGGAGCAGCAGATCGGAGTCGGGGCGCCGGACGCGTTCCAGCGACTGTGGACGCCCCACCGGATGGCGTACATCCAAGGCGAGAACAAGCCGACCGGGCCGGGGTCCGGTGACGGGTGTCCGTTCTGCTCGATTCCGGAGAAGAGTGACGAGGACGGGCTGATCATCGCCCGGGGCGAGCGCGTCTACGCCGTCCTGAACCTCTACCCGTACAACGGCGGCCACCTCATGGTCGTGCCCTTCCGGCACGTCGCCGACTACACCGAGCTCGATCTCGCCGAGACCGCCGAGCTGGCCGACTTCACCAAGCGGGCGATGACCGCGCTGCGTGCCGCCTCCGGGGCGCACGGCTTCAACGTGGGCATGAACCAGGGCGACACCGCCGGTGCCGGCATCGCCGCTCACCTGCACCAGCACGTCGTCCCCCGCTGGGGCGGCGACACCAATTTCATGCCCGTCATCGGCCGGACCAAGATCCTTCCCCAACTGCTCGCGGACACCCGCAAGATGCTGGCGGACGCCTGGCCGGACGCCTGAGGACACGCGCCAGAGAAAAACGGGCAAATGTCCCAAAGTCTTAATTAAAAGAAGTTCTAATGGGGCGGTGACCTTCCTTCACCGCCGCACCGTGCTGCGCGCGGCCGCCGGTGGCGCCCTCGCCGGGGCCGCCGCCGTGGGCTGCGGCAGGCCGGAGGGTGAGGCGGGGGCCCGGGCGGCGGATCCGTCCGTACGGGCCACTGCGCCGCCCGAGCGTTCCGCGGGGACCGGAGCGTCCGGCAAGCCCGGCGCATCCACCCGGCCCGGTGCCTCCGGTGGACCCGGTGCGTCCGGTGGACCCGGCGGGTCCCGTGCGCCGGGCGCCGCCAAGAGCTCCCCGGCGTCCGGGGCGCCCTCTGCGTCGAAGCCCCCCGTCCCCGCCCTGAGC
>NZ_JBPQTS010000267.1:0-4522 GCF_051386455.1 Streptomyces sp. URMC 124 | reverse complement strand
GCGCGCGGCGGGGTGTTCGCCTCCAGCATGTCCAGCACCAGCTCGTCGAAGCCCAGCGGGAGGCCCGGGGTGTAGCGGGCGAGGGCGGAGCGGGAGACGCCGTAGACGCCCATGGAGACCCGGTAGTCCATTCTGGGCTTCTCCGCGAAGCCGACGACTCTGCCGGAGTCGGTGGTCAGCACCCCGAAGTCGATGCTCACCTGGCGTGCGTAGGTCGCGATGGTCAGCGGGGCTGCGGAGGCCACGTGCGTACGGTACACATCGCCGAAGTCGAGGTCGGTGAGGATGTCGCCGTTCATGGCGAGGAAGTGCTCGGGCAGCCGGTCGAGCATGGTCAGGAGGGGGCCCATGGTGCCAAGGGGGCTCTCCTCGGTGGTGTAGTCGACGCGTATGCCCCACTGGGAGCCGTCGCCGACGTAGGCGCGGATGATGTGGCCGAGGTGGCCGATGGCCAGGGTGCAGCTGGTGAAGCCCGCGCGGGCGAGCTGGCGCATCACGATCTCCAGGATCGCGTGCTCCTCGCCGATCGGGACCAGAGGCTTGGGCAGGGCGGTGGTGTACGGGCGGAGCCGGACGCCTTTGCCTCCGGCAAGGATGACGACATGCATGGGTGCTGTTCCTCTCTGCGTGGGTGACGTGGGGCGAGCGGTGCCCGTCGCGTCAGACGTTGTAGATGCCGGCCTTGTACCGGCCGAGGTTCAGCGGGTCGCGGAAGAACGCGACGGTCTGGGCGAGCCCCTGCTCAAGGGTGTGAGCGGGGGCCCAGCCGGTGGCCGTGCGCAGCCGGGTCGCGTCGCACACCAGGCGCATGACCTCCGAGGCGGCGGGCCGGATGCGCTCCTGGTCGGAGCGGACCTCCAGCTCGGCGTCCATGATCTTGCCGATGAGGGTGACGAGGTCGCCGACCGAGATCTCCTCGCCCGTACCGGCGTTGAACGTGCGTCCGACGACGTCGGCGGCGGGGGCGGTGCCGACGGCGAGGAAGGCGGCGACGGTGTCCTTGACGTAGCTGAAGTCACGGGTGGGACGCAGGTCGCCGAGGGTGATGGTGCGTTCCCCCGCGGCGACCTGGCCGATGACGGTGGGGATGACGGCCCGCATGGACTGGCGCGGGCCGAAGGTGTTGAAGGGGCGCAGGGTGACGACGGGGACGTCGAAGCTGGCGTGGTAGCTGTCGGCGAGGCGGTCGCCGCCGGCCTTCGAAGCGGCGTACGGCGACTGGGTGTTGATGGGGTGATCCTCGCTGATGGGCACGGTCTGCGCGGTGCCGTAGGTCTCGCTGGTGGAGGTGTGCACCAGGCGCGGGATGCCGAGGTGACGGACGGCCTCCAGCACGTTGAGGGTGCCGGTGACGTTGGTCTCCACGTAGCTGTGCGGGGCGCGGTAGGAGTAGGGGATCGCGATGAGGGCGGCCAGGTGGTAGACCGCCTCGGTGCCGGTGACGAGGCCGTGGACCGAGCCGGGGTCGCGGACGTCCCCGAGGACGACCTCGACGTCGTCCATCACCTCGGCGGGCAGGGTCTCCAGCCATCCGTAGGAGGAGAAGGAGTTGTACTGCACCATCGCGCGGACCCGGTGGCCGGCGGCGACGAGCGCCTCCACCAGGTGCGAGCCGATGAAGCCTTCCGCGCCGGTGACGGCTACGGGTGCGGGGGCGGATGCGGGCATGACGGTCTCCCTTTGCGTGAGCGGTGGCGGCCGGCTCGGGCCGCGGTGGAGCGGGGACGGAGCGAACGGTGCGTCAGCGGTGTGTGGTGATCCGGCTGAGCAGGGCGGTGGCGGCGGCGAGCAGGCAGGCTGCCGCCGCCGTACAGACGACGAGCTGGGCGGTGACGGGGGCGCAGATCCGCGAGGCGGCGGCGGCCGACTCGGCGCCGGCCGCGGCCAGGCACACCAGGGCCGGCAGCCAGGCGACGCCGAAGGCCTGCAGGAGCAGCCCGGTCCACAGGACGGCGCCCAGGGCGAGCAGGGAGGCGGTCCGTCCGGCGGTGACCGGCGGGCCGTCCGGCCACAGCGCCCCCGTGGCCAGGGCGAGCAGGGCGAGCGCCGCGAGGTAGGCGGCGACGCACAGGCCCAGCACGCGTGCCGCGCCGAGCTTGAGACCTGCGGTGGTGGTGGAGCGGGCGAGTGCCGCCAGCGCCGTGCCGCGGCAGCGGTAGAGCAGCCATTCCGCGGCTCCCATGCTGAGGGTGAGCGCGATGACGGCTGCCCCGGCGGTGGTCGCGCCCGGGGTGCGGCGCAGGACGTCGCCCAGTGCGGCGAGGGTCGTCAGCACGCCGCACCCCAGGCCGAACAGGCCGTACGGGACGGAGGCCAGCGGCGACAGGGCGGGCTGCCGGGGTGGTTCGCCTTCGCGGCGGGCCCGCAGGACCTCGCGGGCCGCCGCGGCGCACACGCCCCCGGCGGTGGCCAGGAGCAGGGCGGTGCGCAGGGCGTCGGGCGGCCGGACGGCCAGGAGCGCCGCTCCCCCGGCCGCGGTGGGCGTGAGGGTGAGGAGGAGCAGCCGCTCGCGGCCGAGCACCAGCAGGACCGTTGCCGCGCCGAGGTAGAGCGCCTGGCCGGCGGCGAAGGCGGCGACTCCCGGCAGGCCGGGCGGGATCACCGCCGTGGCCGCGGCCAGGAGGGCGCCGAGCGGGGCGCCCCACTGCAGGCAGCGGGCCGCCGCGCTGCGGCCGCCCGTCGCCAGGCGCAGGTAGGCGCGGTGGGCGAGGGCCTGGTTCCACGCCCACGCCACGAGCGCGGAGGCGACGAGGCCCGCCGTGCCGAGCGGCAGGCCGTAGCCGTCCCTGGCACCGGCCATCAGCGGCGCGGCGAGGGAGTAGCCGAAGCCGGGAAGGGTGAACACCAGGGCCCGCAGGACGAAGCGGCCCGGGGTGACCTTCCAGGGGTCCGGACGGGGAGCGGGTTCGGGGTGGCTGCGGGGCACGCGCGCGTAGAGCTCCGCGGCGAGCTCGAAGGCGTCGGCCTTCCCGTAGCGTTCGGTGATCTGTTCGCCGGTGAGGCCGTCGGCCTCCAGGACGGCCGCGATCTCGTCGGGGTGGACGGCCACGGCGCACACCTCGGCCAGTTGCCGGGCGAGGTCGTCCACGGGGTCGGCGGCCCAGCTGGGCCGCGGCCGGGACCGCACCGGTACGGGTGCGGCCGCCGGCCCGTGGTCGGGCTCGGGCTCGTCGGGCACGAGACGGAGTAAGCCGCTCATCCCGCACCGCCCGCGGCCATGGCCATGACGGGTCTCTCGGCGTCCGCGAGGGCCCGGGCCGGTTCGGCCTGCTTGCGCCGGGACCGGTCGAGGGTCTCGGGCCGGCGGGTGCCGGCGAGGTCGTGGTAGATGTCGCGGAAGGCGTCGATGGTCTGCCTCAGAGTGAACTGCTCGATCACCCTGAGGCGGGCCCGCTCCCCCATGTCCGCGCGCTGCGCCGGGTCGCGCAGCAGCTTGAGCGCGGCGCGGGCCATGGCCTCGGGGTCACGGGGCGGTACGACGAGCCCGGTGTCGCCGACGGCCTCGCTGACGCCGCCGACGTCGGTGGAGACGGTGGCCCGGCCGCACGACATGGCTTCGATGAGGGTGAAGGGGAAGCCTTCGCTGATGCTGGAGAGCATCACCACGTTGCCCGCGGCGTAGGCGTCGCGGATGTCGTCGACGCGCCCTTCGAAGACGACGGCTTCACCGGCGCCGAGGTCCGCGGCGAGCTTCTCGCAGGCGGTGCGGTAGCCCTCGCCGCCGCGCGGGGTGCCGCCGAAGAGCCGCAGCCGGGCCTCGGGGATCTCCTCGCGGACGAGCGCGAAGGCGCGGATGAGCGTCTCCAGTCCCTTGATGGGGTCGACGCGCCCGGCCCAGCTGAGCGTCGGGGTGTCCGGCTCGGGCCCGGCGGGCGGGAACGCCGTGGGGTCGACGCCGTTGTAGACGGTGCGGATACGGTCGGGCGGGGTGCCGCCGTGCTCCTCCCAGCGCCGGTTGTAGCGGTTGCCGGGGGTGACCAGGGAGGCGCACCGGTAGCTTTCGACGGCGAGCATCCGGAACAGGCCCAGCAGCAGGGCCTTGACCGGCCAGCGGTAGGGCTCGGCTCGGAAGCTCAGGTAGCGCTCGCGCAGGTAGATGCCGTGCTCGGTGAGGAGGAAGGGCGTGCCGTGCCGGTGGTGGGCGACCAGGCCGGGCAGCGTCGCGAGCCCTCCGCTGACGGCGTGGGTGACGCCGGTGGCGGGCGGGGTGGCCGCGAGCGGGCGCAGCGCGTGCTCCAGCAGGTCGGTGGCGAGCAGGGCGTCGTGCAGGGTGGGGCGGGCGGCCGCGGTGTGCAGGTGCGGCCGGTTCCAGACGCGGACGAGGGTGCGGGCGGCTGCCTCGCCGCGCAGGGCGGCCGACAGGACGCCGGTGGAGGCGTGGTCGGCGAGGCGGTAGAAGGTGCGGGCGAAGTGCCGCTCCTGGGCCGGGTCCAGGAGGGAGAGCAGGAACTGCTCGTAAGCGGTGAGGAAGGCGCGCAGGTCCCGGGGGGGGGGGGGGGGGGGGGGGGGGGGGGGGGGGGGC
>NZ_JBPQTS010000266.1:0-4554 GCF_051386455.1 Streptomyces sp. URMC 124 | reverse complement strand
AAAACGACAGGCGCCCCGGGCCTTGTCGGCCCGGGGCGCCTGTCGAAATCGCTTGTCAGTTGCTCAAGCAGCACGACCATGGCAGCCGGACGGGCCGGTTGCCATAGGTAAAGACGAAGGTCTGGTGCTTGCGCATGGGGGACAGTATGGCCCGCTCGCGACGCCGGGGCCACCGCCGGTCCGGTCCGGTTTCGGATGGTGAGACAAAAGCAAGCACCGGCGCCCCGGTAGAATCGACAAATACAGACCCCCTCCTCCACCGCCGGAAGGCCGCTCCCGTGTCAGCAGCACCCCCCGCCGCCCACGACAACACCGCGGAGCCGGTGCTCGTTGTCGACTTCGGCGCGCAGTACGCCCAGCTCATCGCCCGCCGAGTCCGTGAGGCGCGGGTCTACAGCGAGATCGTGCCCAGCACGATGCCCGTGGCCGAGATGCTCGCCAAGAAGCCGAAGGCGATCATCCTCTCCGGCGGCCCCTCGTCCGTGTACGAGGAGGGCGCCCCCCGCCTCGACGACGCCCTCGGCCTCTTCCAGTCCGGCGTCCCCGTCTTCGGCATGTGCTACGGCTTCCAGCTGATGGCCACCACGCTCGGCGGCACCGTCGACAACACCGGCGCGCGCGAGTACGGCCGCACCCCCCTGCACGTCTCCAAGACCGGCTCGACCCTCTTCGAGGGCACCCCGGCGGAGCAGTCGGTGTGGATGTCGCACGGCGACGCCTGCTCGGCCGCCCCCGAGGGCTTCACCGTCACCGCCTCCACGGACGTCGTGCCGGTCGCCGCCTTCGAGAACGACGAGAAGAAGCTCTACGGCGTCCAGTACCACCCCGAGGTCATGCACTCCACGCACGGCCAACTGGTCCTGGAGCACTTCCTCTACCGCGGCGCGGGCATCGAGCCGACCTGGACCACGGGCAACGTGATCGAGGAGCAGGTCGCCGCCATCCGCGAGCAGGTCGGCAGCAAGCGCGCCATCTGCGGCCTGTCCGGCGGCGTGGACTCCGCGGTCGCCGCGGCCCTCGTCCAGAAGGCCATCGGCTCGCAGCTCACCTGCGTGTACGTCGACCACGGCCTGATGCGCAAGGGCGAGACCGAGCAGGTCGAGAAGGACTTCGTCGCCGCGACGGGCGTCCAGCTCAAGGTCGTCGACGCGCAGGAGCGCTTCCTGAACGCGCTGGCCGGCGTCTCCGACCCGGAGACCAAGCGCAAGATCATCGGCCGTGAGTTCATCCGCGTCTTCGAGCAGGCCCAGGCCGAGATCGTGGCCGAGGCCGGCGCGGGCGGCGAGGACGTCGCCTTCCTGGTCCAGGGCACCCTCTACCCCGACGTGGTCGAGTCCGGCGGCGGCACCGGCACCGCCAACATCAAGTCCCACCACAACGTGGGCGGCCTCCCCGAGGACCTGGAGTTCGAGCTCGTCGAGCCGCTCCGCCAGCTCTTCAAGGACGAGGTCCGCATGGTCGGCCAGGAGCTCGGCCTGCCGGAGGAGATCGTCCAGCGCCAGCCCTTCCCCGGCCCCGGCCTCGGCATCCGCATCGTCGGCGAGGTCACCAAGGAGCGCCTGGACCTGCTGCGCGAGGCCGACGCCATCGCCCGCGAGGAGCTCACCGCCGCCGGCCTGGACCGCGAGATCTGGCAGTGCCCGGTCGTGCTCCTCGCCGACGTCCGCTCCGTCGGCGTCCAGGGCGACGGCCGCACCTACGGCCACCCGATCGTCCTGCGCCCCGTCTCGTCCGAGGACGCCATGACGGCCGACTGGACGCGCATGCCGTACGACGTCCTGGCCCGCATCTCCACCCGCATCACCAACGAGGTGCGCGACGTCAACCGCGTCGTGCTGGACGTGACCAGCAAGCCGCCGGGCACCATCGAGTGGGAGTAGTCCTCCCGGAGACCCGCAGGTCGAACGCCGGTGCCGCCGCTCATTCGTTTGAGTGGCGGCACCGGCGTTTGCGGTGGGTACGCTGACCGTACGGCCAAGAATCCCGTCCATGGGAGGAACCATGACCGCTGAGCCCGCGCACCACTGGCCGGTGCCGCCGCAGGACGGTTACACCGTGGACGATCTGCTGACGCTGCCCGACCTCCCGCCGCACACGGAGCTGATCGACGGGAGCCTGGTTTTCGTGAGTCCGCAGAGGGAATTCCACAGCATCGTGGTCGATTTGCTGACCGATGGCTTGCGGCGGACCGTGCCCTCCGGGCTGAAGGTCCGCCGTGAGATGACGGTGTTGATCGACAAGCGCAATGGCCCCGAACCGGATGTGTCCGTTGTGTGCGCTAGGTCGGTGCAGAGCATGAAGCAGACCTTCTATCCGGTGGAGGATGTCCTGCTCGCGGTCGAGGTGGTCTCTCCGGATTCCGAGGCCCGCGACTATGTCACCAGGCCCTTCAAGTACGCCCTCGCGGGGATTCCCCACTTCTGGCGAGTCGATATGGGGGGAACGGACGGTGCGCCGGTGGTCACCGTCTTCAAGCTCGCAAGGGAGGCGCAGGCGTACGTTCAGACCGGAACATACCGGGACAGGCTCAAGCTCGCCGACCCCTTCGACGTCGACATCGATCTGACCGAGATCGACAAGCTGTAGCCGACGGCGGAGCTCCGGTGCGAACCAGGCTCCGCCAAAATAGTGGCGCGATCACGAGACGAGACGTATCGTTTCACTTCTGAGGTGCGCCCGCACTCGAACCCCAGGAAGGGACCCGCCATGCCCCGGACCGAACCCCGAACCCTCACCGTCGACGTCGCCCCCGGCGTCCGCCTCTGGAGCGAAGGGCGCGGCGGAGCGGCCGACGACTCCCCGCCCCTGCTGCTCATCATGGGCGCGCAGGCGTCCGGCCTCGCCTGGCCCGAGGAGTTCGTCGACGCCCTCGCCGCCCGTTACCGCGTGATCCGTTACGACCACCGCGACGCCGGCCGCTCCACCTGGTCGTACGACGAGCGGCCCTACCGCATCACCGACCTCGCGGACGACGCCCTCGCCGTCCTGGACGCCCACGGCGTCGAGCGCGCCCACATCGTCGGGATGTCGCTCGGCGGCATGCTGGCACAGCTGCTGCTCGCCGATCACCCGGACCGCATCCTCAGCGCCACCCTCATCGGTACGTGCGCGCTGAGCGGGCGGCCGCTCGTCGAGGCCGACGGGACCGAGACCGCCGCCGCCGATCTGCCCGGCATCGACCCGCGCGTTCTGGAGATGTGGGCCCGGCCCGTAGAGGACCACGGCCCGGAGGCCGAGCTGGACCGGCGGGTCGAGCACTGGCGGCTCCTGAGCGGCGAGGAACTGCCCTTCCACGCCGGCGAGATGCGCGAGCGCGAGCGGCGGATCATCGAGCACGCGGGGCGTTACGACGTCTCCACCGCCCACGGCCGCGCCGATCACTCCGGCATGGAGCGTACGGAGGAGCTGGCCCGCAACACCGTCCCCACGCTGGTGACCGAGGCCTCCGCCGAGCCCGTCTTCCCGCCGGCCCACGCCCGCCACATCGCCCAAGTGATCGGCAACGCCCGGACGGTGGCGATGCCCGGCATGGGGCACGCGCTGCCGCGCGAGTGCCTGGGGGCGCTGGCCGAGGCGATCCTGGAGCACGCGGCGGACGCGACGGCGGAGCCCGCCGCATCCCGGACCTTTGTCCCGTAGGCCTGTTCTCCGTGCTTACCCGGAGGTAGCTTCCGTTCCGTAGCCACGGAAGAACCGGAGGGACGCCGCCATGTCGCAGGCAACAGCACCGGAACCCATCCCCGCCGACCAGCTCCACTTCGCCATGCCCCCCAAACACGACTCCGTCGAGGACGAACGGCGACACCGCAAGGAGCGGCTCGCGGCGGCGCTCCGGCTCTTCGGGCGCTTCGGCTTCGAGGAGGGGGTCGCGGGGCACATCACCGCGCGCGACCCGGAGTTCACCGATCACTTCTGGGTCAACCCGTTCGGGATGTCCTTCAAGCACATCACGGTGAGCGACCTGATCCTCGTGAACCACAAGGGGCAGGTCGTCGAGGGCCGGTACCACGTCAACCAGGCGGCGTTCGCGATCCATTCGCAAGTCCACCAGGCCCGGCCCGACGTCGTCGCGGCCGCGCACAGCCACTCCGTCCACGGGCGGGCGCTGTCCGCGCTGGGGGACGTACTGGAGCCGATCACCCAGGACGCGTGCGCCTTCTACGAGGACGTCGCCCTCTTCGACGACTACACGGGTGTCGTGGTGGACGAGGAGGAGGGGCGGCGCATCGCGACCGCCCTCGGGCCGCACAAGGCGGTCGTCCTGCGCAACCACGGGCTGCTGACCGTCGGGGACTCCGTGGACGCGGCCGCGTGGTGGTTCATCACCATGGAGCGCTCCTGCCAGGTGCAGCTCGTGGCGAAGGCGGCCGGGAAGCCCGTCCTCATCGACCAGGCGAGCGCCCGGCACACGCGGGACCAGCTCGGCAACGACCTGGCGGCGTGGATCAACTACCAGCCGCTGTACCAGCAGATCACGCGGAGCGAGCCGGAGCTGCTGGGCTGACGGGGGCTGACTGGGGGCGATGGGGGCCGAAGGGCTGTCTCTTATACACA
>NZ_JBPQTS010000265.1:0-4636 GCF_051386455.1 Streptomyces sp. URMC 124 | reverse complement strand
ACCTCCACGAAGGTCGTCACACCCAGCTCGTGGAGGGTGCGGATGCCGTCGGCGAAGCGGACGGCCTCGCGGACGTGCCGGACCCAGTACTCGGGGGTGTACGCCTCGACGAGCTGTCCCGTGAGGTTGGAGACGACGGGAAGCTGCGGCTCGCCGAAGGTGAGGCCGCGGACGACCTCGGCGAACTCCTCCAGCATCGGGTCCATCAGCGGCGAGTGGAACGCGTGGCTGACCCTCAGCCGCGACGTCTTGCGGCCCTCCTCGGCGAAGGCCGCGGCGATCGCCAGGGTTTCCGTCTCCTCACCGGAAATCACCACCGACGAGGGGCCGTTGACGGCGGCGATGCTCACCCCGCCGGTCAGGCGCGGCACGACCTCCTCTTCGGTGGCCTGCACGGCGACCATGGCGCCGCCGGCGGGCAGGGCCTGCATCAGGCGGGCGCGGGCGGACACCAGCCGCGCCGCACCGTCGAGCGACAGCGCGCCCGCCACGTGCGCGGCCGCGATCTCGCCCACCGAGTGACCGCCGACGTAGTCGGGCCGTACGCCCCACGACTGCAGGAGGCGGAACAGCGCCACCTCGACCGCGAAGAGGGCGGGCTGGGTGGAACCGGTCCGGTGAAGCGTTTCGGCATCGACGTCGACCGGTACGTCCAGATGGGCGCACACCTCGTCGTAGGCCGCGGCGAAGACGGGGAACGCCGCGTACAGCTCGCGCCCCATGCCGAGGCGCTGCGAGCCCTGTCCGGAGAACAGGAACCCGGTCTTGCCGCCGCCCGCGCGCCCCAGCAGCACACGGGACGACGGGGTGCCGGAGGCCAGGTCCGCCAGCCCGAGGAGGAGTTCCTCGTGGCTCTCCCCCACGACGGCGGCCCTGTGGCGCAGGGCCGCACGGGTCGTGGCCAGCGACAGCCCGACGTCCGCCGGCCGGGCTTCGCCGCGTACGACGTCCAGCAGCCGGGCCGCCTGGGCCTGCAGCGCCGCGTCGCTCTTGGCGGAGAGCACCCAGGCCAGGGGGCCACCGGCAGGCGTCCCCGGGGTCTCCTCCTCAAGGGGCGGGGCCTGTTCGATGATGGTGTGGGCGTTGGTGCCGCTGACGCCGAACGACGAGATGCCGGCGCGGCGCGGGTGGTCCGCCTCCGGCCACTCGACCGCCTCGGTCAGCAGCCGGACCTCACCGGCCGACCAGTCCACGTGCGGCGTCGGCTCCTGCGCGTGCAACGTCTGCGGCAGCACGCCGTGCCGCATCGCCATGACCATTTTGATGATGCCGCCGACACCGGCAGCAGCCTGCGTGTGGCCGATGTTGGACTTCAGCGAACCCAGCCACAACGGCCGGCCCTCCGGGCGCTCCTGGCCGTACGTCGCGAGCAGCGCCTGCGCCTCGATCGGATCGCCGAGCGTCGTCCCCGTGCCGTGCGCCTCCACCACGTCGACCTGGGCGGGCGACAGTCCGGCCGAGGCCAGCGCCTGGCGGATGACACGCTGCTGCGCGGGACCGTTCGGGGCGGTCAGGCCGTTGGACGCGCCGTCCTGGTTGACGGCGCTGCCCCGTACGACCGCGAGCACCTGGTGCCCGTTGCGGCGCGCGTCGGACAAGCGCTCCACCAGCAGCATGCCCACGCCCTCGGCCCAGCCGGTGCCGTCGGCACCGGCACCGAACGCCTTGCACCGCCCGTCCGCCGCCAGACCACGCTGGCGGCTGAACTCCACGAACGGAGTGGGTGTGGTCATCACCTGCACACCACCGGCCAGCGCCATCGAGCACTCGCCGCTGCGGAGGGCCTGGATCGCCCAGTGCAGGGCGACCAGCGACGACGAACACGCCGTGTCGACGGTGACCGCCGGGCCCTCCAGGCCGAAGGTGTAGGCGATGCGGCCGGACATCACGCTGGCGGAGTTGCCGGTCCCGAGGTGGCCGTCGGGCCCGCCGGCCACCCCGAGCAGGAGGTTGACGTAGTCCTGGTAGCCGGAGCCGACGAAGACGCCGGTACGGCTCCCCCGCACCGACTCCGCGTCGATGCCCGCCCGTTCGAACGTCTCCCACGTGGTCTCCAGCAGCAACCGCTGCTGCGGGTCCATCGCCACGGCCTCGCGCGGCGAGATCCCGAAGAAGTCCGGATCGAACTCCCCCGCCTCGTAGAGGAATCCGCCACGGCGCGTGTACGTCTTCCCCGGCGCCTCCGGATCCGGGTCGTAGATCCCTTCCACGTCCCAGCCCCGGTCCGCCGGGAAGTCCCCCACGGCGTCCCGGCCGGAGGCCACCAGCCGCCACAGGTCCTCCGGCGAACGCACCCCGCCCGGGTACCGGCAGGCCATCCCGACGATCGCGACGGGTTCCTGGTCCTTCTCCTCGGCCTCGCGAAGGCGCTCCCGGACCTGGCGAAGGTCTCCGGTGACGCGCTTGAGATACTCGAGGAGCCTGTCTTCGTTGCTGCTCATCCGCCCCATCCGTCCTCGGCTGTCGTTAAAGGTAGAGCGCCAAGAACTAGGAATTTTCTAGATCTTGATCGATCAGGTCGAAGATGTCGTCGACCGTCGCGTCCTGCAGTTGCCGCTCGGCATCGGCGGGTTCCGACCCTTGCCCGGCACCGGAGTTCACCAGCGACAGCAGTTCCTGCAGCCGCCTGCGCACCCCCGACCGGACCGTCTCCTCGGTGGAGGCGGCCGTGGAGATCACGGACTCCAGCCGGTCCAGCTCGGTGAAGACGGACACCTCGGCCGGGCCCGCCTCGCCGGCGAGTTCGCCGCGCAGGTACCGGGCGATCGCCTCGGGCGTCGGGTGGTCGAAGACCAGCGTCGCGGGCAGGGTCAGGCCGGTGTCGGCGGTGAGCAGGTTGCGCAGTTCCACCGCGGTCAAGGAGTCGAAGCCGAGGTCGCGGAAGGCCAGGTCCGGTTCCACCGCCGCGGAGCCGCTGTGGCCCAGGACGGCCGCCGCGTGCGCGCACACCGTGTCCACGAGCAGGCGCTGCTGCTCGCCCTCGGACAGCGCGGACAGTTTCTCCCTCAGCGCGGACGGCTCCGCGGACGGATCCGCGGACGGCTCGCCCGGCCTTTCGGCCAAGGCGGCCTTGACCTCGGGCAGGTCGCTCAGCAGCGCGCTCGGCCTGCTGACGGTGAACGGGACGACGAACCGCTCCCAGTCCACGTCCGCCACGGTGACCGCGCCGTCCCCACCGCTCAGCGCGCCGTGCAGCGCGGAGACCGCCCGGTCCGGCCGCAGTACGGTCAGGCCGCGCTGCCGCAGTCGTTCCTCGTCCCCGGCATCGGCGACCATGCCGCCCTCGCCCCACGGACCCCAGGAGATCGCGGTGGCGGCGAGGCCACGGGCCCGCCGGTGCCGCGCCAGGCCGTCCAGGAAGGCGTTCGCGGCCGAGTACGCGGCCTGCCCGCCGCCGCCCCACACACCGGAGATGGAGGAGAAGAGGACGAAGGCGTCCAGCTCCCGGTCCCCGAGCAGGTCGTGGAGGTGCGCGGCCCCGAGGGCCTTCGCCGCGACCGTCGCCGCGAAGTCGTCGAGGTTGGTCTCGGCGAGCATGCCGGCCTCGGCCGTGCCGGCCGTATGGATGACGGCGTTCACCGGGTGCTCGGCGAGCAGCGCGGCCACCGCTTCGCGGTCGGCCACGTCGCAGGCGGCGACGGTCACGCGCACACCTGCCGCTTCCAGCTCCCCGGCGAGCCCGGCGGCACCGGGAGCGTCGAGGCCCCGGCGGCTGGTGAGCACCAGGTGCTCCGCACCGGCGCCCGCCAGCCAGCGGGCCACGTGGCCGCCCAGCGCACCCGTACCACCGGTGATCAGCACCGTTCCGCGCGGCGACCACTCACCGGCGTTCCGGGCGGCGGGCAGGCGCGACAGACGCCGTGCGAAGACCCCGCGGTCGCGGATCGCGACCTGGTCCTCGGCCGACTGGCCGAGGACCGCCGCGAGCCGGCCGGCGATCCGGTCGTCGACCGTCTCCGGCAGGTCGACCAGGCCGCCCCAGCGCTGCGCGTGCTCCAGCGCCGCCACTCGGCCCAGGCCCCAGACCTGGGACTGGAAGGGGTCCGCCACCTCGTCGCCCGGGCTCACGCCCACGGCGTTGCGGGTCGCGCACCACAAGGGGGCCCCGATACCCGCGTCGCCCAGCGCCTGGACGAGCAGGACGGACAGCGCGACGCCGGTGGTCAGTGCGGCGGACGCCGGGGCCGGGGAGCCGTCGACGGCGAGCAGCGACAGGACACCCGCGACGGTCCCGTCACCGGCCGCTGCACCGAGTTGCGCGGCCAGGGCCGCACGACCGGTGGCCGGCTCGACCGGGACCGGCAGCGGGGCCAGGCCGAGCCCGGTCAGTCCGCGGAGACAGGCGGCGACCCAGTCGTCGCCGAGTTGAGCAGCGCTGACCGGAACCAGCCATACACCGAGCCCGGCCGTGCTCTGCGGGGCGGGGTCGGGGACCCCTTTCCAGGTGACGCCGTAGCGCCAGCCGTCCACGGTGGCCTGCTCCTTGCGCTGCCGCCGCCACGACGACAGCCTGGGCAGCACGTCGCCGAACGTGTCATCGGCACGGATGTCGAGGGTGCCGGCGAGGGCCTGCAGGTCCTCGCGCTCCACGGTCTCCCAGAACTCCGCGTCCGCCGGGTCCACCGCCGCCTCGGCG
>NZ_JBPQTS010000264.1:0-4862 GCF_051386455.1 Streptomyces sp. URMC 124 | reverse complement strand
CCCCCCCCCCCCCCCCCCTTCCGCTTCACGACGCACGACTTCACGACGCACGACGCCGTTCAGGCGTTGCGCACCGCATTGGCAAGAATGGCGTCCCGCAAGTAGACGGCCATGCCGGGCCGGATCGCCTCATAGGTGGCGGTGAACCGCTCGTCTGTGATGTACATCTCCGCGAGGTTGACGTGCATCTCGTAGTCGCAGGCGTAGTAGAAGCGCCGGATCTGCTGCCGGTGCTCCTCCGCCAGGTCCATGGCCTCCGGGGACTCCGGGGCCGCACCGGTGCCCATGAGCGCGGCGATGCGCTCGTTGAGGTCCTTCGCCTCGGCCTGGATCCGCAGCCAGTCGTCCTTCGTGTACGAGGCGGCCCGGCGCTGCGACTCGCGGTAGGCGTCCGTGCCGCCCCACCGCTGCCCGGCCTCCTCCGCGTGCGCGTCGGGGTCGAAGTCCCCGAACACCTCGAACTTCTCCTCCGGGGTGAGCCTGATCCCCATCTTCTTCGCCTCCATGGCGTGCTCCACGGCGGTGGCCATGCGCTGGAGCCGCTCGATCCGCTCGACGAGCAGGCCGTGCTGACGGCGCAGGTGGTCGACCGGGTCCGCGCCCGGGTCGTCCAGCAGCGCCGCCACCTCCTCCAGCGGGAAGCCGAGCTCCCGGTAGAACAGGATCTGCTGCAGCCGGTCGAGGTCGTCGTCCTCGTAGCGCCGGTGGCCCGCGTGGCTGCGGCCGCCGGGCGAGAGGAGCCCGATCTCGTCGTAGTGGTGCAGCGTCCGTACGGTCACCCCGGCGGTGGCGGCGACCTGTCCCACGGAGTAGCTCATCTCCGCTCCTTCTTCCTTTCCCGTTACGGGCTTGCGGGCTCCACGGTGCGTCCTCCCGTTACGTGAGGTGCAAGTCCGTATTGTCGCGATCATGGCCCTGCACCGAGGCGAGGAAGCACACGGCGCACGCGGCGCTCACGGCGCGCACGGCGCACGCTCCGCACGCCGCCGGCTGGCGGTGAACCCCTTCTTCTACGGCGAGGCCGACCCGGTCGGCGGGATGGCGGCCGAGCCGCCGCGCCACCGGCTGCCCGACGGGCCCATGGCCCCGCACGCCGCGTACCAGATCGTCCACGACGAGCTGATGCTCGACGGCAACGCCCGGCTCAACCTGGCGACCTTCGTCACCACCTGGATGGAACCCCAGGCGGCGGTGCTCATGGCCGAGTGCCGGGACAAGAACATGATCGACAAGGACGAGTACCCGCGCACCGCCGAGCTGGAGCAGCGCTGCGTGGCCATGCTCGCCGACCTCTGGCACGCGCCCGACCCGTCCGCGGCCACCGGCTGCTCGACCACCGGGTCGAGCGAGGCGTGCATGCTGGCGGGGCTGGCGTTCAAACGGCGCTGGGCCGCGCGCAACGCCTCCCGCTACCCCTCCGCCGACGCCCGGCCGAACCTGGTGATGGGCGCCAACGTCCAGGTCTGCTGGGAGAAGTTCTGCACCTTCTGGGAGGTCGAGGCCCGCCGGGTCCCGCTGGCGGGCGACCGCTTCCACATCGACCCCGGCGCCGCGGCGGCCCTCTGCGACGAGAACACCATCGGGGTGGTCACCGTCATGGGTTCGACGTTCGACGGCTCCTACGAGCCGGTGGCGGACGTCTGCACGGCCCTGGACGCGTTGCAGGAGCGTACGGGCCTGGACGTGCCCGTCCACGTGGACGGGGCGTCCGGCGCGATGATCGCCCCTTTCCTCGACCCGGAAGTGGTCTGGGACTTCCGCCTGCCGCGCGTCGCCTCGATCAACACCTCGGGCCACAAGTACGGCCTGGTGTACCCGGGCGTGGGCTGGGCCCTGTGGCGCGACCGCACCGCCCTCCCCGAAGAACTGGTCTTCCGCGTCAACTACCTGGGCGGCGACATGCCCACCTTCGCCCTCAACTTCTCCCGCCCCGGCGCCCAGGTGGCCGCCCAGTACTACACCTTCCTGCGGCTGGGCCGCGAGGGCTACCGCGCGGTGCAGCAGAACGGCCGCGACGTGGCGTGCCGCCTGTCCGGCATGATCGAGGAGACGGGCGACTTCCGCCTCCTCACCCGCGGCGACGAGCTCCCCGTCTTCGCCTTCACCACGGCGGACGGCATCGACGCGTACGACGTCTTCGACGTCTCCCGCCGCCTGCGCGAGCGCGGCTGGCTCGTCCCCGCCTACACCTTCCCGCCCGACCGCGAGGACCTGTCCGTCCTGCGCGTCGTCTGCCGCAACGGCTTCTCCCACGACCTGGCCGACCTGTTCATGGACGACCTCCGGGCCCTCCTCCCGGAACTCCGCCGCCAGCCGCGTCCGCTGGGCCGCCCGGAGACGGTGGCGACGGCGTTCCACCACTGAGGCGTGTCCGCCCCGGCACGGCCTAGCGGGGCGCGGCGTCCAGGAGGTTGGTGATGAGTTTGCGCAGCCGCCCCTCGATCACCGGCAGTACGCCGTGTACGAGCTGCGCGCCGTAAACGACGGCGGTCCCGGCGGGCGGCGCGCTGGTCCAGCGGGTGCGGGGGACGTGCCGCAGCGCGGCCAGGTCCTCCGGTGCGGCGTGGTGCGAGATCTCGCGGGCGAACCGGGTGCCCGGCAGGAAGCCGCTGCCCGGTCCGGCGGTGCGGTCGGTCCACAGGGCTTCGGAGGAGGAGGTGTCGACGAAGAACTCCCCGCCGCGCTCCGCTTCCTGGAGGTGGAAGGCCACCCGTGCGACCCGTTGCGGCCGCGCGCAGGGGTCTTCCACGCCGTGCAGGTGCGGCGCTATCTCGTCCCCGGGCCCGAGATCGTGGTAGTCCCAGGGCGTGGCTCCGGCGATGGAGGGGAAGACCCGCCGGATGGCCGGCAGGGCCCGCTCGACGGCGCCGTCGAGGATGTCCTGCACGTCGCCGGGCGGCGTCATGCCGTCGCTGGGGCGCGCGGGAGCCCATCCCGTCGCGTCGAGGTGCTCGTCCAGCGCCTTGATGACGTGGGAGGTCTCGTCGGGGGTGAGGAACCCCTCGATGGTGTGCACGGCCAGCGTCTCGGTCATGTGGATCACGTTGTGACTCACACCTCTCGCGGTGGTCGGCGTGGAGCGTTCCGTCGCTGCGCATTCCAGCGGCGCCGAGGTGAGGGGACAAGCAACGGGGCGTACCCCGCGGAAGCACGGGGGCGCCGGGGGCGCATGCGCAGGAGCGCCGGGGCGCACATGGGCGCTCCCGGCCCACGCTCGCACTGCGGCCGGGGCCCGTACCGACCGTCGGACGGGCCCTGGAGGCCTCAGAACAGCACGTCGGCGAGGCGGTCGATCTGGCCGGTGTCCGAGGACCAGCAGTAGAGCATCACCTCGTCGGCGCCGATGGCGCCGAACGCCTCGACCGCCTCGCGGATCGCCTCCGGCGTGGTGAGGACGCCGTTCGCCACGTGGTCCGCGCGGCCGCCGAAGTCGTAGTAGGCACGGATGGTGTGCCGGGCCTGCTCGACGGTGCTCTGCGGACCGAGGGCGACGTTCGCCTGGGCGACCAGGCGCGGCCGGCCGGGCCGGTCGTACTTCTCCCACACCGCCTCGGCGTCGCGGAACAGGGGTGCCATGTAGTGCGGCGGAAGCGCGGCGCCCAGGAAGCCGTCGCCGAACCGGCCGACCCGCTCGATCGCCGCCGGGCTGAAACCGCCGAACAGCACCTCGGGGCCGCCGGGCGTCGCGGGCACGGGACCGATGGGCCCGACGCCCTCACCGTACGGTTCGCCCGCCCAGGTCCTGCGCAGGGCGGTCATCTGCTCGTCCAGGCGGCGGCCCCGGCGGCGGATGTCGATGCCCGCGGCCAGGCAGTCGTCCTCCCGGCCGCCGACGCCGATGCCGAGCGTGAAGCGGCCGCCGGACATGCGGTCGAGCGTGGCGGTCTGCTTGGCGAGCATCGCGGTGCCGTGGTGGGGCGCGAGCAGCACCTCGGTCTGGACGCGGATGCGGGACGTGGCACCGGCCAGGGCGGCGAGGGCGACGAGCGGCTCGGGGTTGTCGAAGACGAGCCGGTCGAGGAGGCCGAGCGAGCTGAACGGGCCCGCGTCGGCGCGCCGGGCCCAGCTCGGCAGCAGGGCGGGGTCGTCGATGGGAAGGCCGAGACCGATCTTCATGAGAACTCTCCGGAGGGCATGCCGAATGCAGCTGCCGCCCCTCCGTGCACCGCGCGCTGTGCGCGGGCCCGCTCCCGTTCTACGGCTCGTTTTCCAGAGAGCATGATCTTCAGAGTGGGGCGACGGTAACGCGACCGCCCGGCCCCGGAACGGCAGGCCTACCAGGCGATGACGACGAGCCCGTCGCCGCCCTTGGTGCCGGCCGGGCCCGTCTCTCCCTTCGAACCGGGCTTCGAGTTCTGGTTCTCGGCAGTGGAGGAGATGGTGATGCCTACGATCCCGCCCATGCCCCCGCAGCCCACGTTTTTGCCCGGGGCGTACTTTCCTCCTCCGTTGCCGCCCTTGCCCACGCCTTCCGGCCGGTTGTAGGTCTTTCCGCCCGGCAGGGTGATGCTCGGAGTGGAGGCGGCAGGTCCGGTGCCGCCGGCAACGTACTTCGCCGGGCAGGACCTGGCGGGCGTGCCCTCGGGGACTGCCGCGCCGGCCCGGCCTGCCCTGCCCGCGCTTCCGGGGCCGCCGGTCGCGCCGACGGTGCACGAGCCGCCCCGCCACGTCGACACGTAAGGGAGCTTTTCGGCTCCCCCGGCAGCAGTGGTGGTTGCTCCGGGCCCACCCGTGGCGCCCTTCGAGGTGCCGCGTCCGCCCCCTCCGCCTCCTCCCCCTCCGGCTCCGCCGGCGGCAGGGCCGGACTGCCCGTAGATGCGGCTGTTCGGCGCGATCACCTCGGTGGATCTGCTGCTGGAGCC